>JBGSKN010000209.1:0-19895 GCA_041741215.1 Erythrobacter sp.
ACCGGGCTGACTGGCGCGGTCGCTCCGCTGATTGCCGAAGCGCTGGGTGAGCGTGCACCGGCGCTGCGGGCGGTACGGCGGTCGGTGCGGATGGCGTTGTGGCTGGCGGTGATCGCCGGGGTTGGCGGCATGGGGCTATGCCTGCTGCTCGATCCGATCATGCAGGTGTCGGGCCAGCAGCCGGGGATCATCGCGCTGGCCAACGAATACAACAACGTGATCGTGTTCTCGATGGTGCCGATGCTGCTGGCGGCGGTGCTGCGCAATTTCGTCTCGGCGCTGGGCCGCCCGATCTTTGCCACCGCGATCACCGGATTAGGCATTTTCGTCAACGCGCTGGCCAATTACGCCTTTATTTTCGGTAATCTGGGCGCGCCGGAGATGGGCCTTGCCGGGGCAGCGATTGCCACGATCATCACCGCGTTCTTCACGCTGGGCGCCTATGTCGCCGCGATCCGGTTTGACCGGCGGCTGCACCGCTATCACATCTTCGGCAGGATCTGGTCGCCCGATTGGGTGCGGTTTGCGCAAATTGTCCGGATCGGCACCCCGATTGCACTGACGATCACGGCAGAGGCGGGCATTTTCGGGACGGCGGCGTTTCTGATGGGGCGGTTCGGCGCGGCAGAACTGGCGGGGCATACGGTGGCGCTGCAACTGGCGGCGATGGCGTTTCAGGTGCCGTTCGGGGTTGGTCAGGCAGCCGCCATCCGGGTCGGCTATTTCTATGGCGCGCGCGATCCGGTTGGCGTGGCGCGGGCTGGCTGGGTGGCGATGGGGATCGGAACCGGGTTCATGGTTCTGACCGCGGGCGCGATGGTGCTGTTCCCCGAATTGCTGCTGGCGATCTATGGCGATCCCGCCGCGCCCGCCAATGCGGCGCTGGTTGGTTTCGCGCTGCAATACCTGGTGCTGGCGGCGGTTTTCCAGCTGGCGGACGGGGTGCAGGCTGTCGCCGCGGGGGCGCTGCGCGGGTTGCAGGACACGGCTGTGCCGATGTGGATCGCGATTTTCAGCTATTGGGTGCCGGGTATCGGCATGGCGGTCGGCCTCGGCTTTTTCACCCCGCTCGAAGGCACGGGCGTGTGGATCGGGCTGGCGACCGGGCTGTTCTTTGCCGCTGCGCTGCTGATCTGGCGCTGGTATCGGCGCGAGGCGCTGGGCCTGACACGGCGAAGCCTTATACCACAATCGTCCTGACTTCGCGCTGCGGGAAGGGGATGGTGATGCCCACCTCGCCAAAGCGGACTTTGGCAGCCTCGGTCAGTGCCCATGACAGCGCGAGGTAATCATCGGTTGCGCACCACACCCGCATCCCGATTGTCACCGCGCTGTCGGCCAGCGCGGATACAAATACCTCTGGCGCGGGATCATCCAGCACCCGGTCATCGGCTGCGGCCAGCGCCAGCAATTCCTTGCGCGCCAGCGCGATATCATCCGAATAACCGATGCCGATCAGCAGTTCGAACCGGCGGTTGGGCAGGCGCGTAAAATTGGTAATCGGCTTGTTCCACAGCTCGTTATTGGGAACCATCACGTAAAGCCCATCGGGCTGCACCATCTCGGTGGTGAACAGGCCGATGGCAGTGACCGTGCCCAGCACCGGCCCCGCGCTGATCGTTTCGCCCACCCGGAACGGGCGCTGGATCAGGATCATCACGCCCGCCGCCACATTGCTGAGCGTGCCTTGCAGCGCCAGCCCGACCGCCAGCGCCAGGCCGCCAAGCGCGGCAATGATGCTGGTGGTCTGCACCCCGAACTGGGCCAGCACCGTCACCATCAGCACCACCCACAGGGCATATTTGATGATGTTGCTGAGGAACTTTGCAACCGTCGGCTCGATCCGCCCCGAACGGGTCAGCGCCCGGTCAGCCGCCTTTGACAGCAGCCGGGCAAGGATCACCCCGATCACCAGAACCGCGGTCGCCCCGGCAATTTGCACAAGGTTTTCGCGCAGCCAGCCCAGCGCCTGCGCGGCGACATCGAATTCGGTTGAGAGTCTGGCGTTGAACTGGGCGAGCTTCGGGCTGGTCATCGGGGGAATGCGCTCCATTGGCTGGGCCGCGCCTGCGCGCGGGACCGTTCGGGTTGCGGTGCCAGATAAACGAGTGGGCAAACGCTGACCACCCCGCGCGCCAAATCAGCCGCGCGGTGAATTTTTTCTCGGCCCAGCCCTTGATTCATCCGCCGCCCACGACCAAATGCGCCCCGTTGGCACTCTCAGGCGGAGAGTGCCAAGGCACCTCATTCATTTACAGGAAAGGTCATACCTATGGCATTTCGTCCGCTGCACGACCGCGTTGTGGTCCGTCGCATCGAAGCCGACCAGAAAACCGCTGGCGGCATCATCATCCCCGATAGCGTCCAGGAAAAGCCGAGCGAAGGCGAAGTCATCGCCGTTGGCGAAGGCAACCGCGACGATGACGGCGACCGCATCGCGCTCGACGTCAAGATTGGCGACCGCGTATTGTTCGGCAAATGGTCGGGCACCGAAGTCAAGATCGACGGGGAAGACCTGCTGATCATGAAGGAAAGCGACATCATGGGGATCATCGGCTGATCGCCTGATCCTTCTCGCTACCCTCTTTCAATAACCCCATCTCAGGAGAAATTATCATGGCAGCCAAGGACGTAAAGTTCGGCCGCGAAGCGCGCGAAGGCATTCTGCGCGGCGTCGATATCCTCGCCAATGCCGTCAAAGTGACGCTCGGCCCCAAGGGCCGCAACGTCGTGATCGACAAGAGCTTCGGTGCCCCGCGCATCACCAAGGACGGCGTCACTGTCGCCAAGGAAATCGAACTGAAGGACAAGTTCGAAAACATGGGCGCGCAGATGCTGCGCGAAGTCGCCAGCAAGACCAACGACATTGCCGGTGACGGCACCACCACCGCCACCGTGCTTGCCCAGGCGATCGTTACCGAAGGCATGAAGTCGGTTGCCGCCGGCATGAACCCGATGGATCTGAAGCGCGGCATCGATCTGGCCGTCACCGCCGTGGTCGAAAACCTCAAGAGCCGTTCGAAGGACGTGTCCGACAGCTCGGAAATCGCGCAGGTCGGGATCATCTCGGCCAATGGCGACCGCGAAGTTGGCGAAAAGATCGCTCAGGCCATGGAAAAGGTCGGCAAGGAAGGCGTGATCACCGTCGAAGAAGCCAAGGGCCTCGAATTTGAACTCGATGTCGTTGAAGGCATGCAGTTTGATCGCGGCTACCTGTCGCCCTACTTCATCACCAACCCCGACAAGATGACCGTGGAACTGGATAACCCTTACATCCTGATCCACGAAAAGAAGCTGTCGAACCTGCAGGCGATGCTGCCGATCCTCGAAGCGGTGGTCCAGTCGGGCCGTCCGCTGCTGATTATCGCGGAAGATATCGAAGGCGAAGCGCTGGCGACCCTGGTGGTCAACAAGCTGCGCGGCGGGCTGAAGGTTGCAGCGGTCAAGGCCCCCGGCTTTGGCGATCGCCGCAAGGCGATGCTGCAGGACATCGCGATCCTGACCAAGGGCGAGATGATTTCCGAAGACCTCGGCATCAAGCTTGAAAACGTCACTGTCTCCATGCTGGGTGAAGCCAAGAAGGTGTCGATCGACAAGGACAACACCACCATCGTTGACGGTGCTGGCGCGGCGGACGACATCAAGGCGCGCGTGGCCGAAATCCGCACCCAGATCGACAACACCACCAGCGATTATGACCGCGAAAAGCTGCAGGAACGGCTGGCCAAGCTGGCTGGCGGCGTGGCCGTGATCAAGGTTGGCGGCGCGACCGAAGTCGAAGTGAAGGAACGCAAGGACCGCGTTGACGATGCACTCCACGCCACCCGCGCTGCGGTTGAAGAAGGCATCGTTCCGGGCGGCGGCACGGCGCTGCTTTACGCCACCAAGGCTTTGGAAGGCCTGACCGGCGCGAACGAAGACCAGACCCGCGGGATCGACATCATCCGCAAGGCGATCTCATCGCCGATCAAGCAGATTGCCCAGAACGCCGGCCATGATGGCGCGGTGGTCGCAGGCAACCTGCTGCGCGAAGATGACGAAACGCAGGGCTTCAACGCCGCGACCGACACCTACGAAAACCTGGTGAAGGCTGGCGTGATCGATCCGACCAAGGTGGTGCGCACCGCATTGCAGGACGCAGCCTCGGTCGCTGGCCTGCTGATCACCACCGAAGCGGCGATCGTGGAACGTCCGGATGACAAGCCAGCCATGCCCATGGGCGGCGGCATGGGCGACATGGGCGGCATGGGCTTCTAAGCTCCGCCACCCGGCACTGGCCCTGGGCGGAAACGCCCGGCCAGCAGAAATGGGAAAACCCCGGAGGTTCGCGCCTCCGGGGTTTTCTGTTATCCCTTTTGGCAGCCGGGTCGAACCCCGGCCTTTGCCGCAATGAAAGGGAAAACATGAAGCTTCCGCACAAATCCCACGTTGCCTTGCTCGACGGCGGGAATTTTTCGCTCCTGCGCAACGAAGGGCAAATCTTCGAACCACGGCTGGTGCCGGAAGATCAGCCCGAACTGGAGCCAACCAATTACAGCGCCGGGGTTCGGCATCAGGAGCAGATCGGCAAACTGCTGGGCCGCACCCAGCTGGATGAACTGGCCCACGGCGCCGCCGCCGCCGCATGGCTCAACGCCAGGGCGATTGCCGGCGAGATCGAGGCGCTGCTGATCATCGCAGACCCCAAGACGCTGGGCGAAATGCGCCATCACTACCATGCCGAGCTTAAAAAGCGGCTGGTCGGGGAAATCGACAAATCCTTCGTCGGGCGCCCGATCGAGGAAATCCAGAAGGCGATCATCGCAGCGGAATAAGTGGCCCATCTGCGCCACCCCAGCGAAAGCCGAGGTGACGCAAATCACCGGACGCAGGACGCCAGACTGCGGCGGCGCTCATCCGCCCGTGCGGCTGGCCTCGGCGGCTTCGATCACTGCTTCGTCCCACGTCACCTGTGTCTGGGTCTGCGGGTTGAAACGGCCCCCCTCATATGCGGCAGCCTTGGCCGAAGCGATTTCCGCCCCGGTCAGGTATTCGCTGGGGACGAGCGCAAAGACGTCGATCCCGCGCGCGATTTCGGTGCCGTAGATATGGCCGTTATACCAGTAGGTTGACCAATATCCGCCCATCACCAATTGCCTGGTGTCAATCGGCCCGCGATCGAAATAGGCGATTTCCACCGGCTTGGCGCTGTCGGTGAAGTCCATCACGCTCAGCCCGCCCTGATACCACGCCTGCACAAACAGATCGCGGCCCGGCACCGGGATGATCGATCCATTATGTGCGACGCAGTTTTCCTTGTCGGTCTGGGCGGCGGGGATTTTGTAATGGGCGCGGAATACCAGCTTGCCATCGACGATATCGTAAATCGCATTGGCACCCCATGTCCTGGGATCGGATGCCTTGCAGCGCGGCCGCCCGCCGCCGCCCCATTCGTCGGTGAAGATCACCTTGGTGCCATCATTGTTGAAGGTTGCCGAATGCCAATAGGCAAAGGTGGTGTCAGTCACCGCGTCGATCCGCTTGGGGTTCACCGGATCGCTGATGTCGAACAGAATGCCGTTGCCCGAACAGGCGCCCGCCGCCAGTTTCAGCGCCGGAAAGACCGTGATATCATGGCAGTGATTGGTTTGCGCTGTGCGCTGCGTGCCGTCACCATGATCGCCGCCGCGCCACAATCCGGCAATTTCACCGGTTTGGGTATCGGCAAACACGCGCGGGCTTTTGATGATGCGCGCCGCAGCCGGATCGGCCACCGGGATCTCGATCACATCGACCGAAAACAGCGCGGTGCGGCTATCGCCCGGAATCCCGCCGATGCACCCGGCCAGTTCCTCTTCCTCGCGGATGCCCGCTGTGCCTGAGTTATAGACGATCAGGCGGGTGTCATCGGCGCTGACGATGGAATGGGTGTGGCTGCCCCGGCAGGTCTGCACCCCGCCGACCTGCACCGGACGGGTGAGATCCGAAATGTCGAAGATGCGAAGCCCCCGGAACCGTTCGGCGTTGACCTTGCCCGGTGCGCCCTGCAATCCGCAATCGACGCGCCCGCGGGTCTGCTCGACGCTCAGCACCAGCAGATTGCCGGCCACCGAGACATCGCCCTGCCCGCCCGGACATACGACCGAGCTCATCAGCGCGGGCACACCGTCAGCGCCAAGCCTGTAAATGTTGAACCCGTGGAAACTGCCCGCGACCATCACATCGCCAAAAAACGCCATGTCGGTATTGGCAAAGTTGAGCAGCGGGGAACGTTCGGAAAATTCGGTCAGGCTGTCTTCTTCGGCGCGTTCAGGGCCAGGTTTGGCGATCGGCTTGGCCGCGTCTTCCTTGCTCTTTCTGGGTGCGGCCGGCGGGCGCATGCCAGCCGGGTTGGCAGGATCGAAGAACCCGGCTGGCTTGGCCAGCGCGGCAACCTTGGCAAGGTTCATGATCGCTTCACCGGCATTGTCGAACCCGGCAGCAAGCCCCGAACGCGGGTCGTGCGACAAGCCGGCCAGCAGCATGTCCATCCGTTCGATCTCACCTGTCTGTTCGTTGTCGATATCGCTGATGAAGCGGAACAGCACCGGGTCAGCCGCGGTGCCATCCCCATCGAGCAGCGCCTTGACCATCTTCACCGCGCCTTCGTGGTGGGCAATCATCAAGGTCAGAAACTGCCGGTCAAAATCCACACACCCGGCAGCGGCAAGCGCGGCCATCTGATCGGGCGATGCCATGCCCATCATTTTGTGATGTGCGTGCGCGCTGTCACCTTGCATCAGCGGGTCTTCGGCAGGCTCACCGCGCTCTTCCAGCCACGCTTTCATGAAGGCGATTTCGTCCGCCTGGCTCGCCTCGATCCGCCCGGCAATCGTGACCAGTTCTGCGGTGTTGGTGCGGTCCTTGACCAGCACCGCCATCTCAACCGCCTGCCGGTGATGCACGATCATGGCTTGCATGAAGGTGACATCAGACTGGGTGTGGCCGAATGCCGCCAGCGTGGCCGCCTGATCGGCGGTGAGCGTCCGGGCCGCCTGACCCGGCGCGCCCGGTTGAACGATCGGCGCGCTTTGCGCAAAGGCGATGCCCGATGCAGACAGCAGCATAGCGCAAAGAACAACGCGTGTGGCACGCGGCGAGGCGGTGTTGGTCATGATGTCCCCTTGATGACAAGCTCTTGGCCGCCAGACTGCCCGGATCGCCGGGCCAGTCAATCCCCGGCGAACGCCCGCAAGCCCGCATTCGACCAAACGGCTATCGCGGTCGAGGAAGGACGAAGGGCGCCCTGCGCCTGTCCTGTCGCGGCCTGCGCACCATTCATCGCACGGATCGCGATGAATCCTTGCCCCGGCGAATCGGGCATGACTAAAATGGTCTATTAAGCCGTCATAAACCCTGCCGGAGTAGCTTGTCCCTATGGCACGCCCTCGTATCCTTGCTTTCGCCACTGGTTTTGCCGCTGCTTTCGCGGCCCTGACCATGCCTGCGGCGGCGCGCAGCGATGAACTTCAGGCCAGCTTCGACAGCGCATTCGGCACGCAGATGCGCGAGCCTCAGAGCTTTGAGACGATCTATGCCTCCAGCTTTGAAGCGCGCATCGCCGAACTCGCCAGCGCCGCGCAGGGCCGCATCGGGGTTGCCGCGATCGACCTTGCCACGGGCGAGGAAATCATGGTGCTGGGCGACCAGATGTTCCCGCTGGCCTCCACCAGCAAGATCGCGATTGGTGCCGCCTATCTCGAAATGGTCGAGCAAGGGCGCTATTCGCTGACATCGGAATTTCCGCTGATGTTGGCGGTGCGTTCGGCCAAATATTCCTCAACCAAGGCTCCGGTGCGCGAAGGGCAGTATATGCCCGCCATCGACCTGATCGAGATCATGATTACCCGGTCGAGCAATCCGGCGACCGATGCGTTGCTGGCGGCGGTTGGCGGCCCGGCTGTGGTCAATGACTGGATGCGGCGGCAGGGCATCACCGATTTCAGCATCAACCGCGATATCGCGACTCTGGTGCGCGATGACGGCGAATATAATCCGGCCAGCCACATCGACACCCGCGATGCGGCCACCCCGCGCGCGATGGCGCACCTGCTTGCAGGGCTTTATCGCGGCGATTTCCTGTCAGATCAAAGCCGTCAGGTGCTGCTCAGCGAGATGAGCCGCACCGTTACCGGCAAGCGCCGCATTCCGGCGCACATCCCGCTCGAAGCGCGGGTGAGCCACAAGACCGGATCGCTGAACAACACCTCAAGCGATATCGGCATCATCGAAACCCCCGATGGCCGCGCGATTGCGGTGGCGATTTATGTTACCGGGCAGGGCACCAAACTGGCCCGCGAGGAACGCATCGCCGCGATTGCCCGCGCGCTGTATGATGGTTTCGCGGTGCGCGCCCGGAACATTCAGGCGCAGGACCCGACCAGAACCTGGACCGCCGCGCCCTACGCAACCGGGGGCTGAGGCGCGGTTGATTTGCTGACAGGCAGCAAAAAGGGCGGCGCCTTGCGGCACCGCCCTTCTCAATGACCGTCACCGCAAAAGCAGTGCGGATCACATCCGATTACTCGGCAGCTGCGGTCGCAGCTTCGGCGGTCGCGGCAGCGGCGTCAGCAGCTTCGGTCGCGGCAGCGGCGGTCGCGTCAGCAGCTTCAGCAGTCGCATCAACAGCGCCTTCAACGGCTTCGCCAGCGGCGTCGGCATTGGCTTCGGCGTCAGCAACCACTGCTTCGGCAGCGTCTTCGGTTTCGGTGGCGGTTTCGGTGCAAGCAGCAAGGCCGAGGGCCGAGGTGGCGATTGCGGCGGCGAGGATGATCTTACGCATAATATGAATTCCTTGTGTCAGCGAATGTCACGCACCCCGCTTGGGATTGCGTCGATACCGGCGTCTGAACTCCGGTTCGCTGCTTCAAATAATGGCAAGAATACGGCAGCGCAAGCGAATTAAGGCACTGTGCCCGAATTTCGCCGTTTTCCTGCCGCAATTTATCCGCCCGCCAGCCGCGATCCCCCCCTACCCGCGTGCGGCGGCGGGTGCTAGCAGGCGGCATGGCCGAACGCACCAAGCAGCACCTCTATCTCGTCGATGGCTCCTCCTATATCTTCCGGGCCTATCACCGGCTGCCCCCGCTCACCAATCCGCATGGCACCCCGGTTGGCGCGGTCTATGGTTACACCACGATGCTGTGGAAGCTCGCCGCCGATCTTGATGCCGCCGAAGGGCCGACCCACCTTGCGGTGATCCTTGACGCCGGATCGATCAGCTTCCGCAATGAACTTTACGCCGATTACAAGGCCAACCGCCCCCCGGCGCCCGAAGACCTGGTGCCGCAATTCCCGCTGATCCGCGACGCCACCCGCGCCTTCAGCCTGCCCTGCATCGAAGAAGCGGGGCTGGAGGCTGACGATCTGATCGCATCCTACGCCCGCGAAGCGCAGCGCATGGGGTGGGATGTGACGATCGTTTCGTCCGACAAGGATCTGATGCAGCTGGTGGGCGAGATTGAGGGGCCGGATGGCCCGGCACGGATCGACATGCTCGACACGATGAAGAACCAGCGGATCTATCTGGAGGAGGTCGAAGAAAAATTCGGTGTCCCGCCCGAACTGGTGGGCGATGTGCTGGCGTTGATGGGCGATACAGCTGATAATGTTCCGGGCATTTTCGGGGTCGGGCCAAAAACCGCGAGCAAGCTGATTGCCGAGCATGGCTCGCTTACCGCCGCGCTTGATGCGGCCCACGACATGAAACCATCAAAGCTGAAAGACCGCCTGATCGAAAGCCGCAGCGATGCCGAACTCAGCAAGGTGCTGGTGACGCTGAAAGAGGATTGCGCGCTGCCGCAACCGATTGCGGAAATGAAGCTTGGCCCGGTGCCGCCCGCACCGCTGGCGACCTTCTTTGAACAGCACGGCTTTACATCGCTGCTGCGGCGGCTGGATGCAGGCAGGGGCAGCCCGTCGCGCACCACCGATCTCAACCCGCCCAAACCCGATACGGCGGGCGCAAACGGCACTGAAAGCGCCGTCCGCCAGCCGCTGCCCGATATGCCGCCGGTCGATCACAGCGCCTATCAAACGGTGCAGACGCTGGAACAGCTCAATGCCTGGATCACGCGCGCCGTTGCCACGCGGCTGGTGGCGGTGGATACCGAAACCACCGCGCTTGATGCGATGCGCGCCGAACTGGTCGGGGTCAGCCTTGCTCTTGGCCCCAATGACGCGTGCTACATCCCGCTCGGGCACCATAATATCGCAGGCGGCGGCGATGACATGTTCGCGCAGAAACCGCAGCAGGTGGAGATGGCCGCCGCGCTCGCCGCGCTCAAACCGCTGCTGGAGGAGCCGTCCGTCCTCAAGGTGTTCCAGAACGGCAAGTATGATTGCAATATCTTCGCGCGTCAGGCGATCAATGTTGCCCCGATCGACGATACGATGGTGATCAGCTTCGCGCTCGACGCCGGGCGCGGCGAAGAAGGCATGGGAGGCGGCCACGGGATGGACGAGCTTTCCCAGCGCCATCTCGGCCACACCCCGATTGCCTTCAAGGACGTGTGCGGCACCGGCAAAAAGGCGATCTTGTTCAGCGAAGTCCCGCTCGACCGCGCGACGCCCTATGCCGCCGAGGATGCCGATGTCACCTTGCGGCTTTACCGCCATCTCAAACCGCGCCTTGCCATCGAAGGCGGCACGCGGGTTTACGAGCGGGTGGACCGCCCGCTGATCCCGGTGGTCGCCGCGATGGAGCGCGAAGGCATCCGGGTTGACCGCGCACGGCTCGCCCGATTGTCCGAAGAATTCGCGGTCGAGATCGCCCGGCTCGAAGGCGAAATCCACAAGCTTGCAGGGCAGCAATTCACCGTCGGCAGCCCCAAGCAATTGGGCGATATCCTGTTCGACAAACTGGGCCACAAGGGCGGAAAAAGGGGCAAGAGCGGGCAATATTCGACCGATGTTTCGGTGCTGGAAAAGCTCGCAGGCGAAGGCGTTCCGATTGCCCGCAAAGTGCTCGAATGGCGCCAGCTGGCCAAGCTGAAATCGACCTATACCGATGCCCTGCAAGCCGCGATCAACCCGGCGACGGGGCGCGTCCACACCAGCTACAGTCTGGTCGGCGCGCAGACCGGGCGGTTGAGTTCGACCGATCCGAACTTGCAGAACATCCCCGTGCGCACCGCGATCGGCCGCCAGATCCGTGAAGCCTTCGTGCCCGAACCGGGCAACGTGCTGCTGGCGGCGGACTATTCGCAGATTGAATTGCGGCTGGCTGCGCACATGGCCGGGGTCGATACCTTGAAAGAGGCTTTCGCCAATGGCGAGGACATCCACGCCCGCACCGCGACCGAAATGTTTGGCGAAGTCACCCGCGACACCCGTGCGCGGGCAAAAACCATCAATTTTGCAATACTTTACGGCATTTCGCGCTGGGGGTTGGCGGGCAGGCTCGAAGTCTCATCGGACGAAGCCCAGGCGATGATCGACACCTATTTCCAGCGCTTCCCCGGCATTCAGCGCTATATCCACGAGACGCTGGAAAGCGTGCGGGCGCGCGGATATTCCGAGACATTGTTCGGGCGAAAGACCTGGTTCCCGCGCATCAATTCAAAGAATCAGGCCGAACGGCAGGGGAGTGAACGCGCCGCGATCAACGCCCCGATCCAGGGCACCAGCGCCGACATCATCAAGCGCGCGATGGCACGGATGCTGCCCGCGCTGGCCGATGCCGGGCTGCACGATGTGCGGATGCTGCTTCAGGTGCACGACGAACTGGTGTTCGAACTGCCCCAAGCGCGCATCGAGGCCGCAACCCCGATCATCCGGCAGGTAATGGCCGAGGCGGCGCTGCCGGCGGTGGAACTGAGCGTGCCGTTGGGGGTCGATATCGGCACCGGCGCATCATGGGATGCGGCGCATTGATCGGGCGGGGACAGGTCGCTCCAGACCCCGGCTAGACCCCCTCTTGACCTCCCCTTGCGGTGCGATTTTCGCAGGTGCGCCAATGTTTCACGTGAAACATTTGCGGAACATTGCTAATGGCCCGCGCGGATCAATCGTGCTTTTTCTCCCGCGTCGGGGTCAGCATGTCCGGCGGGAAGAAACCGATCGGGTGGACTTCGGCGGCGCGCTTTTTCAACTCGCCGCGCATGTTCTTGTATTCGGTTTCCATCGCCTCGGTCACGGTGGCGCGCGAATCCTTTAACGCCTCGTCGAAATCCAGCGCGCTGACCTCGTCCACATCGCCGCCCACGCGGCGCAGCGCGGCAAGCCCGGCGCGGCGCACCAGATCTTCCAGATCCGCCCCGGTAAAGCGTTCGGTCTTGCCCGCCAGCATCGCCAGATCAACCTCCGCCGCCATCGGCATTCGGGCGGTGTGAATGCCAAGAATATGCTCGCGCCCGTCTTTATCCGGGGTGCCGACATAGACCAGCTCGTCAAACCGGCCCGGCCGCAGCAGCGCGGGATCGACCAGCGCCGGGCGGTTGGTCGCGCCGATCACGATCACCGATTGCAGTTCTTCCAGCCCGTCCATTTCGGCCAGGATGGTGTTGACCACGCGGCCCGTGACCTGCGGTTCGCCCTGCCCGCTGCCGCGTGCGGGAACCAGCGAATCGATCTCGTCAATGAACAGCACGCAGGGCGCGACCGAGCGCGCGCGGGCGAACAATCTGGCGATCTGCTGTTCGCTTTCGCCATACCATTTGGAGAGCAGATCGGAGCTTTTCATCGAGATGAAATTGGCCTCGGCCTCCTTCGCCACCGCCTTCGCCAGCAGGGTTTTGCCGGTGCCGGGCGGGCCGTAAAGCAGAAACCCCTTGGCCGGGCGAATGCCAAGCCGCCGGAACGCGTCGGGGTTCTTGAGCGGCAGTTCGATCCCCTCCTTGAGCTTGTCGATCGCCTCGCCCGCGCCGCCAATATCGCTCCACCCGACATTGGGCATCTGCACCATCACTTCGCGCATGGCCGACGGCTGAACGCGCTTGAGTGCAGCGAGAAAATCGTCGCGGGTCACGCACAGGTCTTCGAGAACTTCGGGCGGGATCGTGCGTTCGTCCAGATCGAGCCGGGGCATGATCCGCCGCACCGCCTCGATCGCCGCCTCACGCGCCAGCGCGGCGATATCCGCGCCGACAAAGCCGTGGGTGACGCGGGCAAGCTCCTTCAGATCGACCGCCGCTTCCATCGGCATCCCGCGGGTGTGGATGCTGAGAATCTCGCGCCGCCCGCGTTCATCGGGCACGCCGATCACGATTTCGCGATCGAACCGGCCCGGACGCCGCAATGCCTCATCAATCGCATCGGGCCGGTTGGTCGCGGCGATCACGACCAGATTGGCGCGCTTTTCCAGCCCGTCCATCAATGTCAGCAACTGCGCGACCAGCCGCTTTTCCGCTTCGCCCGGCACCTGGGTGCGCTTAGGCGCAATCGAATCGATCTCGTCGATGAAGATGATCGCGGGCGCGGCGCGGCTGGCTTCCTCGAACACTTCGCGCAGGCGCTTTTCGCTCTCGCCATAGCCCGAACCCATGATCTCCGGGCCGTTGATGGTGAAGAACTCCGCGTCGCTTTCGCTTGCAACAGCCTGCGCCAGACGGGTTTTTCCGGTGCCGGGCGGGCCGTGGAGCAGCACGCCCTTGGGCGGTTCCACACCGAGCCGGATGAACAATTCAGGGTAGCGCAGCGGCAGTTCGACCATCTCGCGCAAGGCCCGGATGGTGTCCTCCATCCCGCCGACATCGTCGTAATTGACCACCGCACGGCCATCGCGCGGTTCTTCAAACTCGGCGCGCAGTTCGACTTCGGTGTTTTCGTCGATATGGACGATGCCCTTGGGGCTGGTCGACGCCACGGTGAGGCGAATCTGCGTCAGCGCATAGGCGGGCGCGCGCAGCAATTGCCGCACATCGGCGGGCATGTTCTGCACCGGCTGCTGCCCGGTGGTCGCCACCAGATCGCCGGCCACCAGCGGGCGGCGGAAGAAATTGCGCTTCAACGCCTGGGTCGGCCCTTGCAACCGCATTTCGCGCTGGGCAGGGGCGAACACCACGCGGGTGGCCGGGCGCGATTCGGCGCGGCTTATGTCGACATGCTCCCCCGATCCGGCCTCGGCATTGCCGCGCTGCAACCCGTCAAGCCGCACCACATCGAGCGCGTCGTCTTCGGGATAGGCCGGCATGGCGATCGCGGCAGTGGCGCGTTTGCCGGTGATTTCGACCACATCGCCCTCGGTAATTCCGAGCTTCTGGAACGCCGAACGCGGCATGCGAGCAATGCCCTGCCCCGATTCTTCCTGACGCGCAGGGGCGACCTGCAACCGGACGGTGCTGATCTGAGCGGCGGTTTCGGCATCGGCCATCGAGGAATCCCTGTGCAGCTGGTGGTCTGGGTTCAAGACCGATAGCTAGGAACCGGGGACGATGAATGCAATCAATCGAGGCACATCCTGCGCGGCGAGGGCCTGACGCAGCGCGATTTCAGGCAAAAAAAAGCCCGGCAGGCCCGACGATTTGTGCCGGGCAAAAAAAGCCCGGCACGGGGCCGGGCTTTGAAAGTTTGGGAGAGGATGCCTGAAAGGCACTTCGCATATGCAGCAGGGATGGGCGTTGTGCAAGTGCGAAACACTCATTGATACTTGCGTAGAATGCAACTTATTGGCAAGAGATGCCTGTTTCCATCCTAAAGAACGCAAATAACTGCTTGCATTGACAGCAGTTGCCCAATTTTTCAGCAGATTTGACGCCGAAAGCCCTGCGCTGCGTCGCAACATGAATATAAATTCAACTTTGCGGATTGCATGGGCGTGACAGCGCGCTCCGAAGCCTCTAATCACCTTTCGTGACATTCCGCAGACGGCATGTACTTGCCGATTGAGTGAGCGAGCAAGCCAGTTCGATGACCAAGATCTACCCCGATGCCGCCAGCGCGCTTGCAGGCGTGCTTAACAACGACATGCTGATCGCCGCAGGTGGCTTTGGCCTGTGCGGCATTCCCGAAAGATTGCTCGATGCGATCCGCGATAGCGGGGTGACCGGCCTGACCTTCGCCAGCAACAATGCGGGCATCGACAATCAAGGCATCGGCAAGCTGCTGCGCACCCGGCAGGTCAAGAAGATGATCAGTTCCTATGTCGGCGAGAACAAGGAATTTGAACGCCAGTATCTGGCGGGCGAGCTTGAGGTTGAATTCTGTCCGCAAGGCACGCTGGCCGAACGGATGCGCGCGGGCGGCGCGGGCATTCCCGGCTTCTACACCCGCACCGGGGTCGGCACCGAAGTTGCCGAGGGCAAGGAACACAAACAGTTCCCCGATCGCGATGGTGTGATGCAGACCTATATCCTGGAGCAGGGGATTTTCGCTGATCTGGCGATCGTCAAGGCATGGAAGGCGGATGAAACCGGCAACCTCATCTTTCGCAAAACTGCGCGCAATTTCAACCTGCCCGCGGCCACCTGCGGCAAGGTGTGCATCGCGGAGGTTGAGGAAATTGTCCCCGCAGGCGGGTTTGATCCCGATCAGATCCATCTTGCCGGCGTGTTCGTGAACCGCATCGTGATGGGCGCACCCTATGACAAGCAGATCGAATTCCTGACGACCCGCGAAAGGGAGGTCGCGCCATGAGCTGGACCCGTGACGAAATGGCAGCCCGCGCCGCGCGCGAATTGCACGATGGTTATTACGTCAACCTCGGTATCGGCATTCCGACGCTGGTCGCCAATCACATCCCCGAAGGGATGATGGTAACGCTGCAGAGCGAGAACGGGATGCTCGGCATCGGGCCGTTCCCCTATGATGACGAGGTTGATCCCGATCTCATCAACGCAGGCAAGCAGACCATCAGCGAGCTGCCCCACAGCGCCTATTTCGACAGCGCCACCAGCTTTGCCATGATCCGCGGCGGGCACATTGATCTGACCGTGCTGGGCGCGATGGAGGTGGCCGAAAACGGTGACATCGCCAACTGGATGATCCCCGGCAAGATGATCAAGGGCATGGGCGGCGCGATGGATCTGGTCGCGGGGGTGAAAAAGATCATCGTGGTGATGGACCACACCGCCAAGGATGGCTCGCCCAAGTTCATCCCGCATTGCACCCTGCCGCTGACCGGCGCGGGCGTGGTGGATATGGTCATCACCAACCTCGCGGTGTTCCAGCGGCCTGACCACAATTCGCCGTTCCGGCTGATCGAAATGGCCCCCGGCGTGACCGAGGCCGATATCGCCGCGAGCACCACCGCGCATTACGTGGTCTGATGCGGCGTGCTCTTGCGCTCACCGGCATCGCAGTTGCGCTTGTGATCGGCGGCATCCTCGCATTGGCGTCACCCCCGCGGCTGCTGTCCGCCTATGACTGGGCGGCGGGCGGCGGCACTGGCGCGCAGCTGGTGGCAGAGGGGGTGGCGTTCGGCAGCCAAGGGCAGACGCTCGACATCTGGGCGCCTGCCGATGCACCTTCGGGCCAACTGCCGGTGGTAATGTTCTGGTATGGCGGCGGCTGGGCCAAGGGTGATCGCGCGTCCTATGCCTTTGCCGGGCGGGCGCTGGCAAGGGAAGGCTTCCTTGTGGTGATCGCCGATTATCGCAAGGTACCCAAGGTTCTGTTCCCGGCATTCCTTGAAGACGGAGCCGAAGCGGTGGCGTGGACGCGCGACAATATCGCGCGCTTTGATGGCAACCCTGATCGTATCGCCTTGATGGGCCATTCGGCGGGCGCCTATCAGGCAATCATGCTCGCACTGGATGACAGGTGGCTGCGTGCGGAAGGCGTCGATCCGGGGATCGTGACGGCGGCTGTCGGGCTGTCTGGCCCCTATGACTTCTATCCATTCGACAAGCCCCGCTCGATCGCGGCGATGGGGCAATGGCCCCGCCCGCTGGAAACGCAGCCGATTGAATACGCCCGCAAGGACGCGCCGCCGATGTTGCTGGTGACATCCGAGGGCGACACCACGGTGCGCCCGAAGAATGCCAATAATCTGGCGGCAAGACTGCGCGAACTGGGCGCGCCGGTGAAGGCGATCAATTACGGCCCGCTCGATCACGAGGAGATTGTAATGGCGCTTTCGGTGCCGTTCCGCAGCAAAGCCCCGGTGCTGGCCGACAGCGTGGCGTTCCTCAGGGCGGCCAGGGGAACAGGCGATGTGGTTTACTGAACCCCGCAATCCCGATGCCCCGCTTGCCGGCCTCAAGGTCGTCGAACTCGCGCGGGTGCTGGCGGGGCCGTTCTGCGGGCAGATTCTGGCCGATCTGGGCGCGGATGTTATCAAGGTTGAAAGCCCCGAAGGTGACGGCACAAGGCAGTGGGGGCCGCCGTGGGTGGAGCGCGCCGATGCCAGCGGGAAAGTCCACCGCGAGGCCGCCTATTACCACGCCTGCAATCGCGGCAAACGCTCGATCATCGCGGATTTCGGGGATGCAGACGACCTTGCGCGGGTCAAGGCGCTGATCGCCGGGGCCGATGTGCTGATCGAAAACTTCAAGACCGGCAGCCTCGCCAAATTCGGGCTCGATTATGCGAGCTGTGCGGGCACCAACCCCGGCCTTGTCTATTGTTCGATCACCGGTTTCGGCCTGACCGGCCCGCGCGCTCACGAGGCCGGTTATGACTTCGTGGTGCAGGGGATGAGCGGCTTCATGTCACTGACCGGCGAGCCAGAGGGCCATCCGGTCAAGATGGGCATTTCGATTTCCGACCTGTCGACCGGGGTGTGGGCGGCCAATGGCATTCAGGCGGCGCTGCTGATGCGGGCGCGCACCGGAAAAGGCCAGCAGGTCGATATCAGCCTGATGGATTCGTCGGTTGCACTGCTCTCGAATCAGGCGACGTACTACCTCACGACCGGCGAAAATCCGCCGCGGATGGGCAATGCCCACGCGCAGGTCGCGCCCTACGGGGTGTTCGCGGTCAGCGACGGGCATGTGATCCTTGCCCCGGCCAATGACGGGTTGTTTCACAAGATGATGGCGGTGCTGGGGCGCAATGATCTTTGCAGCGATCCGCGCTTTCTGACCAACGGCGACCGCACCGCCAATGCGGCGGCGCTGGACGCGGAAATCGCGGCGGCGACGGCGGGGTGGACCAAGCAAGGTCTGCTCGATGCCTGCCACGCGGCGGGGGTGCCTGCCGGGCCGATCAATCGCCTCGACGAGGTGTTCGCTGATCCGCAGATCATCGCGCGCGGGATGCGGGTGGAGCTTGGCGGGATGGCGGGGGTGCGCAGCCCGTTCACCTTCTCGGACGGGGAACTGGCGCTCGACCGGCCATCCCCGATCCATGGCGCGGATGGTTAGGCGAGCCGCCGCGCTGCGCTGCGCCAAAGCCGTTCAAACGGGCCTTGGCCAAGCCGTGCCACCCAGAGCGGCGACCACACCAGCATCGCGGCAATCGGCACGAAACTGAGGCCGAATGCCTGCCACCGGGTGACTTCGCCAAACAGCCCCAGCCCCCACGGGGCGAAGATTGCCGACAGCACCACGCTGGTCATCAGATAGTTGGTAAGCGACAGCCTGCCGACCGCCGCCAGCCGGCGGGTGAGCGCGTTGTCGCGCGCCAGAAACGCCATCGCCAGCGCCGCATACCCCAACCCCAGCAACATATCGAACGGGGCCGAAAGCACCAATACCACCGGGCCGACCAGCGCCGCCGGAAAGCCCGTCGCAACCAGCCAGGCCGCCAATCCCAGCAGTCCGGGCAGCGCGACCAGCATCGCTATCCCCGCCACCCGTTGCAGCCGGAAGGTGCGCCATTCGCCCTTGAACATCCCCGCCTTCCACAGCCCCATGCCGAGCGTGATCGCGCCAAGGTTCAGCGGCAGAGAGACGGCGATGGTCGCCAGTTGCGCGGGGATCCCAAGAGTGCGCCGGATGATCCGTTCGCCCAGCCCCTCGCGCCCCTGTTCCAGCAGCATCGCCAATGCCGCCGGATCGCGGCCAAACTGGCGTTCCGCCCAAAGCAGCGCATCAGTGCCCCAATGTTTCACGTGAAAATCGATCAAGCCGCCACCAAAGGCGGTCAAGCCCAGGCCTAGGTGTACCGTAACCAGACCTAGCGCCACCGCCACCAGCGCCCGCGCGGACAATCCCGCCAGCAGCGGCAGCGCAAGGCCCGCCAGCGCATAGGCGCGCAGCACATCATTGCTGGCCAGCAGCGTTGCGTGGATCAGTCCGATCCCGAACAGCACGGCCATGCGGGCATAATGCCCACGCCGCGCGCGCCCCGCGCCGATGGCCCCCGCGCCGCTGGCATCCCCGCGCTCCAGCAGGATCAGGCAACCGACGCCGAACAGCATCGCGAACAGCGTGCGGAACTTGTCTTCGATGAACACGAAACTGCCCAGCCACACCCGGTAATCTTCCAGGCCGGCCCCGCCATAGGAAAGCGGATTGTAATAGGCCGGCCCCGGCAGCGCAAAGGCGTGGACATTCATCCACACGATCCCGATCACCGCAATCCCGCGCAGCGCATCAAGCGCAAGGATGCGCTGGCGCGGCGGGCAATCTGCGGGCTGACCGGGCGTCACCATCGGCTGCGCCCTGCCCGGAAAATCAGGCCAGCGCCGCGATCAGATCGTCGGCCAGATCGAGCCGTTCCCACGGGAAGAAATCCCCTTCGGCCTTGCGCCCGAAATGGCCATAGGCGGCCGTGGGTTGATAGATCGGCTTGTTGAGGCCCAGATGGGTGCGGATGCTGCGCGGGGTCAGCCCGCCCAGCTTGGCAATGCCCAGTATCGCCCGTTCAATCATGTCATCGCCCACCGTGCCGGTTTCATGCGTATCGACATATAACGACAATGGCTGCGACACGCCGATGGCATAGGCGATCTGGATCGTGCAGCGCGTGGCAAGCCCCGCCGCCACGACGTTCTTGGCAAGATAGCGGGTGATGTAGGCTCCGCTGCGATCAACCTTGGTCGGGTCTTTGCCGCT
>JBGSKN010000210.1:0-2691 GCA_041741215.1 Erythrobacter sp.
CTCGTGCGCGCCATCGGGCGCAATCGCGAGGCCGAGCAGTCCGGCGGCGCGGGTGACAACCCGTTCCAGCTCGTCATGGCTGTAGAAATTGAGGCGGACGGGAATGCCGAAACGGTCGCGCAAAGGCGTGGTCAGCAAGCCCTGCCGCGTGGTCGCGCCGATCAGGGTGAACGGCGGCAGGTCGATCCGCACAGAGCGCGCCGACGGCCCCTCCCCGATGATGAGGTCGAGCGCGCGGTCCTCCATCGCGGGGTAGAGCACTTCCTCAACCACAGGGGAGAGGCGGTGGATTTCGTCGATGAACAGCACGTCATGCGGTTCGAGGTTCGTCAGCAGCGCGGCGAGATCGCCCGCCTTGGCGATAACCGGGCCGCTGGTGGCGCGGAAGCCGACGCCCAGCTCGCCCGCGATGATCTGCGCCAGCGTCGTCTTGCCGAGGCCGGGCGGGCCGAAGAACAAGGTATGATCCATCGCCTCCCCGCGCGCGCGCGCAGCCGCAATGAAGACCGCAAGGTTTCCCTTGGCGGCTTCTTGCCCGACGAATTCGGCCAGCTTGCGCGGGCGCAGCGCTGCGTCCGGGTCGCCCGGCTGGCGGGCGGGGGTGTGGAGGGGGACGGGGTCAGTCATAAGCCTCATAATGCTGGACTTGATTGTGCGAGCACAGCTTAGTTTGCAGCATCCGCCCTTTGGCACGCGGCTCCGGTGCGGGAGGAGAAATGGACCCTGAAACAAGTTCAGGGTGACAAAAAGGGGGCGAAAAAACACCAATTCCGTCATGCTGAACTTGTTTCAGCATCCATCGTGCCGCATCCTCGGAGCGATGCGACAAGAGCGTCAACCCTGCGTCTACATCCTCGCCAGCCAGCCCTATGGCACGATCTACATTGGCGTCACCAGCGACCTGATCGGCAGACTCTGGCAGCATCGCAGTAAGGCGGTCGATGGCTTCACCCGCCGCTACGGCGTCCACCGCCTTGTCCGCTACGAGCTGTTCGGCGACATGGACCGCGCCATTGCCCGCGAGAAGCAGTTGACGCGCTGGCATCGGCAGTGGAAAATCAATCTGATCGCAAGCGAGAACCCGGACTGGCATGATCTGGCGGCCGGGTTGGGTCTGCCGCCGGTAGATCCGCGCTGAAGGCTTGATGGATGCCGAAACAAGTTCAGCATGACGATTGATGGGGTTCGCCATGTCCCTCAAAACGGGTTCACCGTAAAGCCATTCGCCTGCAACAGCGCGTGCGCCGTCATCGCGGACAGCGCCATTTCGACGCCGGGGATCAGGTCTTCGGGCTTGATCCCGTAAGCCGCCGCGCTCTGGCCGCACAGGATGAAGCGCACGTCCGCCTCCAGCAGCGCCTCCACCAGCTTGGCGGAAGGGTTATCGCCCTGTTGCGAGAGCGGGTTGGCGGCGTAGGCTGCGTTCGTCAGCATTTCCAGCGAGGCCTTGCCGTGCACCACCACCGCCAGCCGGATATTCTCCTGCGGCACGCCGTTCGCCACATGCATGTTGAGGAACCGCGCCGCGCTTTCAAACCCGCGATTGGCGCTGCCTTCTGCCGCCGGGGTGGCGACATCGAAGGCGACGGCGAATTCGGTGTCAGCGGGCAGCTGCGCCACCCCCGGCACCGGAGCATGGGCGCCGAATTCGGTCAGAACCGGCCCGGGCTTGAACGCGCTCCTGTCCTGCGCGGCGAGCGGGGTGGCAAAAAGAGCGACGCCAAAAAGCGCAGCAAGGTACCGTGAAACCATCATCATCGCAGTCTTTCCCATGTGCAAATGCCGTGAGGACGCCCCGCGACAATCAATGGTCTGCGCGGCGCCTCGCTATCAGAAGTGGCCACCCATACCAAATCACGATAATCAACAGAGCAAGATATTGAAATGCCCCCATCCCCGCGCCCACCATTGGCGTGTTGCGGAAGGTGTCCGGGCCGCCGATCTCGCCGATGATCGACAGGATGAGGTTGGGTCCGACCAGCACGAGAAACAGAAGCTGCAGGACCCGCGGCGCACGCTCCGGGTCGAGCGGGACAGGACGGGTTCTGGGATATTGCCGCAAGCTCTGCTCGGCAATACGGCTCGCCTGAACGACCTTCCACGGATACCAGGCCAGCCAGCTCAGCACCCAACCGAGCAAACCGCCCACCAGCAGCGTGATAGCGACAAAGTGCGGCAATGCCTGCCCAACGAACAGCGCGAAGGCCAGAATCACGAAGGGAAACCCGAAGACGATCAACATCGCCCGACGCTTGGCCGCACGAACGGGTTGGCTGTAGGCTTCCCCAATCCGTTCCCAGTCGTGCGCCGGCACCAATACAGCCCCGCTCTTGTCTCGCAGCATGTAAACCCAGCTGCCATCGGCCTGCCGCGTAGCGCGATGCCTGAATCCGGTGCGCACGATGGCTTCGTAGAGTGACGGTTCGAACACAGAAGTTTCCCCTCAGTTCCACTCCGTTGTCGCAGCAAGAGGTTGAGATTCCATTGCTCCGGGTCATCACCCCACCGCCTTCTTCAACGCCACGCGGATCAGGTCGCCCTCGCTCGCGCCCTCGCCCAGTTCTTCCAGCGCGCGCGCCACGGCCTGTGCTGCCACGCCGGGCTTGAAGCCCAGATTTTCGAGCGCGCTCGCCGCGTCTGCGCCCTTGCCGCCTGCCGGGGCTGCAATCGGTGCAAACCCGCCCGGCCCGG
>JBGSKN010000211.1:0-3124 GCA_041741215.1 Erythrobacter sp.
GAAAGCGGTGTATGCGCAAGGCACGGTCAAGAACACACTGGGCTGCGTGAATGTGCCCGTGGTCTGTGCAGGCGCGTCCATTCAGCCGGGCGATGTGATCGTGGCTGATGACGACGGTGTGTGCGTGGTCCCGCGCGAGAAGGCGGAAGAAGTGCTTGCAGCTGCGCAGGCCCGCGAAGCCAACGAAGCGGACAAGCGCGACAAGCTCGCCGCCGGAATTCTCGGGCTGGACATGTACAAGATGCGCGAACGGCTTGCCGCCGAAGGGCTGAAGTACGTCTGATGCAGGCTTCGGCTCCCTGCATTTGGATGCGTGGCGGCACGTCGAAGGGGGGGTATTTCCTTCGCCGTGATCTGCCCGCTGATATTGCAGCGCGCGACGCATTCCTGCTGCGCGCAATGGGCAGCCCCGATCCGCGCCAGATTGACGGGATGGGCGGGGCCGACCCGCTGACCAGCAAGGTCGCGGTAGTGCAGAAATCGACGCGCGAAGGCGTGGATGTCGATTATCTGTTCCTGCAGGTTTTCGTAGATCAGGCGATCGTCACCGATGCGCAGAATTGCGGCAATATCCTGGCCGGTGTCGGCCCCTTCGCGATTGAACGCGGATTGGTGGAGGCCACGGGCGATGTAACGCGCGTTGCAATCTTCATGGAAAACACCGGGCAAATCGCAATTGCCACGGTGCAGACACCGGGCGGAGCAAAGGGATACCAAGCGACTTACGAGGGAGATGCGCGGATCGACGGCGTGCCCGGCAGCCACGCCCCGATCCCGCTCGAATTCCGTGATACTGCCGGGTCAAGTTGCGGCGCGCTGCTACCCAGCGGAAATGCCGTGGACATAGTGAACGGTGTGCCCGTTACTCTGATCGACAACGGTATGCCCTGCGTGGTGATGAAGGCGGCTGATGTCGGCATTACCGGCTATGAGGATCGCGAATGGCTGGACGCCAATTGCGAACTCAAGGCAAAGATCGAGGCTATTCGCCTGGCCGTGGGCGCGCGCATGAACCTGGGTGACGTGCGCGAAAAATCCGTACCCAAGATGATGCTGGTCGCCCCGCCAAAATCTGGCGGCGCGATCTGCGTGCGCAGCTTCATTCCGCACCGCGCGCATGCCACCATCGGCGTGCTCGGCGCGGTCAGTGTGGCGACCGCCTGCCTGGTTCCCGGCTCGCCCGCGGCCGAGGTGGCGGTGATCCCGACGGGTCCGCGCAAGACGCTATCGGTGGAGCATCCGACCGGCGAGTTAAGCTGCGTGCTTGAATTGAACGACGCGGGCGAGGTCATCTCCGCTGCTCTGCTGCGCACCGCGCGCAAGCTGATGGACGGGATGGTATTTGCGTGACCTTTCGACAAACTCAGTGCCAGTCGGATCGTATCGTGTCATGGCACGGCAACCCTTCGCACCCGCGCTATAATCCTGTGCCCGGCGCGATCGACGCGCATTGCCATGTGTTCGGCCCGCTCGCGCAATTCCCGTTCAGTCCCAAGGCCAAATACCTGCCTGCCGACGCCGGGCCGGAAATGCTGTTCGCGCTGCGGGATCATCTGGGTTTCGATCGCAATGTGATTGTCCAGGCGAGCTGCCATGGGACGGACAATTCCGCCATGCTTCACGCCATCGCAAAATCTGGCGGGCGGGCGCGGGGCGTGGCCGTGGTCGATCCGGCGATTCCCGAAACGGACCTTCACGTTCTGCACGATGGCGGAGTGCGCGCGATCCGCTTCAATTTCCTCAAGCGCCTGGTGGATGATGCGCCCAAGGACCAGTTTCTCGAAGTGTCGAAGCGATTGCCGCAGGGTTGGCATGTGGTCATATATTTCGAGGCGGATATTCTCGAAGAATTGCGCGGCTTCATCGATTTGATCCCCGTTCCGATCGTGATCGATCACATGGGCCGGCCTGACGTCACGGACGGGCACGACGGGCCGGAAATGAGGGCTTTTCGCACACTGCTCGATAGCCGCGATGACATCCACTTCAAGGCTACTTGCCCGGACCGGCTCGACCCCGGCGGGGAACCTTGGAACTGCTTTGCCGCCGCAGTCGCACCGCTGGTTGCCGATTATCCCGGCCGCGCGCTGTGGGGCAGCGATTGGCCGCATCCCAATATGCAGCACGCGATTCCCGATGACGGGCATCTGGTTGACATGATTCCGCGCATCGCCCCGACCGAAGAATTGCAGCGCAAATTGCTGGTCGACAATCCCTCCCGGCTTTACTGGGCCGGTTGAACTGCCGCGCCTGCCGCGACCGGACGGTCATCTATCCGTGAAACCGCGATGAAGGCGAGCACTACCGGCAATGCGAACAAGGCATAGACTATTTCCACGCCAAATCCCGCGTGGAACAGCCAGCCCGCTATCGCAGGGCCGAATATCGCGCCCAGCCGGCCAACCCCGATCGCCCAACCTGCTCCGGTCGAGCGGACCTCGGCCGGGTAAAGGCGCGGAAGCAAGGTATATAGGCCGATGGTGATCCCGTGCAGGAAACAGCCCATGATAAAGGCTGCGACCCACAGCATTGCACTGTGCATGTCAACCAGCCCGAACATGACCAGGCCCGCCATGCATAGCAGCATATAGACGCGCAGAGTGCGCACCTCGCGGAAACGCACGGCTAGTATCCCGAAGATCGAAGCGCCTATGACCCCGCCGATATTGACGAGTACGCTGGCGGAGATGCCCTTTGCTTCTGTCAGTCCCGCATCGACGACAACTTTCGGCGTCCAACTAAGCACGAAATATAGCGTCATCATCACCATGACATAGGTGAAGCTAATGAGCAGTGTCCGCCGCTTGTATTCGGGCGTGAGCAAAGCCAGGACCGAACCCGCTCGCTTGCCCGTGCTGGCCGGGGGAGAGGGCAATTGTGCCAATTCGGCGCGGCCCAGCCTGCGCCGTGCGGCGTTCATGCGGACCAGGCTGTCAGGCGTTTGCCGCGATGAAAGGAACGCCAGCGATTCGGGCAGCGCGAACCAGACCACCGGGATCAGCAGCGCAGGCAGTACGCCGCCGACCACGAATACGGAACGCCAGCCGAAATCGGCGATGAGTACCGCCGAAAACATCCCGCCGACAATCGCGCCGACCGGATAGGCGGTCTGCAGCAGGCTGAC
>JBGSKN010000212.1:0-15027 GCA_041741215.1 Erythrobacter sp.
CGCCGAACCGGCGCAACCCATCTCCAGTCGTTGAGAGTCCCCGTCGAGGTGACAGAAAGCGTGCTCAACCATATCAGCGGAACAAGGGCAGGGGTCGCGGGGATCTACAACCGCTACAGATATGACGATGAGAAGCGCACCGCTCTCGATGCGTGGGACGCGAAGCTGCAGTCACTACTATCGACATAGGCCAATGCAACGCCGGGTCTGATTCCAGCCCATGGCTTGCTGCGCCTCTTGGCCCACGATGAACGCAGCGGAGCAACACGGCAGTGCAACAAAAGCGGCACCGCAAACACCGTTGACAAATGTCAACATATAGGCGATATGGAGGTCGGATGAATGGCTAGGCCACGCCATCCGAACAAGGAAATTGAAGCGGCTGTTGCCCATGCGGAAACGCTGGGCTGGCGGGTCGTTCCGATCAGTGGCCACGCCTGGGGGCGGCTCTACTGCGCTTGGGCTGACCGGGACGGTTGCATGGTCTCGGTGTGGAGCACGCCGCGTAATGCTGAGAACCATGCCAAGGCTATACGACGGGATGTGGCGCGGTGCCCGCACGGGCAAGCGGAGTGAGTGAGATGAAGACGCATGAGTTTACCATTGTCGCTTCCGGCCTCGATCCCGAGGCGGACGGCTACGAAGACCGCTTCTTCGAGGCCGGTTGCGACGACGCGACGCTTTCGTTCCAGAAGGGCGTGATCATCGCCGAGTTCGCCCGTGAAGCTGTGTCATTTTCCAAAGCTGTCGCAACCGCTTATAAGGATATGCTCAAAACGGGTGCCAAGATCGAACGGGTCGAGCCGGATTATCTGGTGAACCTCAGTGACATTGCCGAGCGTTCCGGCCTCACCCGTCAGGCGATCTCGCTTTACACCAAGGCGGAACGTGGCTCGGGCTTCCCCAATCCGGTTGCGCGCGTCACCTCCAACAGTCCTCTCTGGGATTGGCTGGAAGTCACCGAGTGGCTCCACGCCCAGGCAAAAATCGACCGCGAAGCGGTCGTTGAGGCGCGGATTGTCAAAGAGGCCAATCGCTTTCTCGAGTTGCATGACGGGGAGCCTGATAACTTCACGCGGCGACTCGAACTGCTCGAAGCTGCGTGATGCAGGCTGCACCCCAGTTATCGGTCCAGCTGTGTCTACATTTGGTAGTTAGCTTGGCGGCATGGTGGGTACCTACCGGGGTACGTAAACCGGATTAGATACATGGTAGACCAGAACGGCTTCGAGCGCGAAGCCGTTCGTTCGCCTCAAATTGGAAGGGTGGACCAGATGCTCATGACCGCCGAGCGAAATATAGGTCGAGCCCCGTCTCCAATAGACCTGAATGACGACAGGCTCCCCGTCGGCTCTGGTGGCATGGATTTCGCCGCGCGGGCCATTCTTCGCAGGCATGGTTTACTCCTTGAGCACGGCGGTCAGCACCACACAATCTTTCCGTTACGCAGGAAAAAATGAGCTCGGCAACCATCCTTGCGCCACACCGAGGGATGCAGGGTCGGCGCATCCGCGTTGATTGCGAGTGTCCAAACCGGCTCGCTATCGGGCAACAGGTTCATCTCAAGCAGGGTGCCGCATCCGCAAGGGCACCGCATCGCGGCGATCCAGTGCCGCCCATCTTCGCCCACCAGGTATAAGCGCCCGGGAATAGCATCGTCCGGCAAGTCCTCATCTTCGACCGCGCGGTATCGACCCCATCTGGCAAAATACAGGTCCCGTAGCCAGAGGCCCATGCGCCCGCGCCCCATCCTTATCGGAAGCTGTTTGTCGAGCTCGCGCTCGATTTCGTGATCATGTTCTTTGTGATGTACGCCATGATCGCGAGCGCGAAGCATCTCTATTTCAACCTCGGCAACGTCTATATGACCCTGATGATGGTCGCACCGATGATGGCGCTGATGATCGTCTTCATGGGCAAGATGTATCCCTCACCCGCAACCAATCGTCTGCTGGTGGGACTTGCCGCGCTCATTTTCGCGATTGGCTGGTTTGGTATGCGCGAACAGTTGGGCGTGGGCGATCCCCAGTTCCTGCGTTCGATGATCCCGCACCACAGCGGGGCCATTCTCATGTGCGAAAAGGCGAAATTGACCGACCCGGAAGTCACGCAGCTTTGTCATACTATTGTCGCCGCACAAAACCGCGAAATCGCGCAAATGCAGGCGATTCTGCAAAGAATCGAAAGATAGTTTGATGACGCCATCTCTTAGCCGCCGCCAAATTCTGCAGGGGGCGACAATGGCCGGCGGCTCGCTCGTGATGGGTTCGGTTTTTCCGGCGTGGGCAGAAAGCGGAAGCGCTGGACTCAATCCGGCGTCGGGGACCGTTTCCGGAGCCGATATTGCGCTTTCAATCGGTCATGCGCCTTTTCGCGTTGGCGGGAGATCCGGCCACGCGGTTACGGTCAACGGAACGCTTCCCGGGCCAATCATCCGCTTGAAGGAAGGCCAGCGCGTGAGGCTGGCAGTTACCAATACGCTGAAGGAAGATTCGTCGATCCACTGGCATGGGGTTCTCCTTCCATTCCAGATGGATGGTGTTCCCGGCGTCAGTTTCCCTGGAATCAAGCCGGGCGAAACGTACAACTACGAGTTCGAGGTCAAGCAGTCCGGCACCTACTGGTATCACAGCCATTCCGGGGGGCAGGAAGCGATGGGCCAATATGGCGCGATCGTGATCGATCCGGCCGGCCCCGATCCGGTCGCCTACGACCGCGAGCATGTGATCGTGCTGTCCGACTGGAGCTTCATGCACCCGATGGAGCAGATGCGGAAATTGAAGGCCATGGGCGGCTATTTCAACATGCAGAAGCAGACGCTCGCCGGATTGCTCGCGGGCAAGGATCAGTCCGCCGCGGATCGCAGAATGTGGGCCGGGATGCGGATGGACCCGACGGACATTTCGGACGTCACGGGTTCGACTTACTCCTATTTGATCAACGGGCATGGCCCCCAGGAAAACTGGACCGGGCTATTCACGCCCGGCGAGCGGGTGCGGCTGCGCATCATCAATGCCTCCGCGATGACCAACTTCAACGTGCGCCTGCCCGATTTGCCGATGACGGTGGTTGCGGCCGACGGCCAGAATGTCGTCCCGGTCGAGACCGACGAATTCCAGATCGCCATCGCTGAAAGCTATGATGTGATCGTCGAGATGCCGACTTCGCCTGACCGGGCTTACGGACTGATCGCAGAAGCCATCGACCGTTCGGGCCAGTGCCGTGCCACGCTTGCCCCGCGCATGGGAATGGTCGCAGCGATTCCGTCCATCCGCGAGCGCCCGCTGCTGACCATGAAGGACATGGGGATGGGCGATATCGATATGTCTGGCGGAACCGATCATTCCGCACATGGCGCAGCTGCACCCGCCCCTGACGCGATGGCGGGCACGGATGTGGCGGGCGGCGGCGACATGGCCGGAATGGATATGAGCGGCGGATCGATGAAGATGCGCGATGCCTCGGTCGCGCCGCAGGTCAAAATGGGGCCAGGAGTGGCAACACTCTCACCGATGCCGATGGATCGCACCGGCGAACGCCCGACCGGTCTCGAGAAGGTGGATCATCGGGTTTTGACCTACCACGATCTCAAATCGCTCAGCCCCAACGCCGACACCCGTAAGGCGTCGCGCGAACTCGATCTGCACCTCACTGCCAACATGGAACGCTATATGTGGTCGTTCGACGGGGTGAAATTCAGCGAGGGCGTCGATCCCATTCCCTTCCGCCACAATGAGCGTGTGCGGGTCAACCTGATCAACGACACGATGATGCCGCACCCAATCCACATTCACGGCCATTTCTTCGAGGTGGTGACGGGCAATCCGAGTCGTCACCCGGTCAAGCACACGGTCAATGTCCTGCCCGGCGGCAAAGTGTCGTTCGATCTTACGGCCGATGCGCTCGGCGACTGGGCGTTCCACTGCCACATGCTCCACCACATGATGGCGGGGATGTTCCGCGTCGTCACGGTGCGCCACGAGGAGGGCGCGGCATGAAGTTGCTCCTGCTCGCTACGGTCGCCGTCTTCGCGCTTTCATCGCCTGCTGCCGCGCAGATGGACATGAGCATGCCAGGGATGAAAATGCCGCCCAGACCGGCCGCGAAACCGGCGGCCAAGCCTAAGCCGAAGCCCGCTGTCCGGCGATCTGCACGATCGCGCGCGCCGGCTCGGCCTCGAACAAGAGCAAGACCGGTAGCACCTGTTGTGCAGCACCCGGCGCGGCATGCTGCCGCGCCTGCGCCAGCGGCTACTGGAATGGCTGAAATGCCGGGGATGGCTACCTCACCGGCAGCACCGGCCAGCGCGTCTGCCGCAACGAGCGAACACGATCTGTCCGCGATGCCCGGCATGGATATTGCGAAACCCGACGCAGCCGGCTCCGCCGATGCTCATGCGGGTCACTACATGTCCGGCATGGCAGGAATGCCGGTATCCGAGTCGCCAGACAGTGAGATCGGTAACACGCCCGCTCCCGCGCCGCCCACTGACTACGCAGCCGACAGTGTGTTTGGCGCTGACCAGATGGCGGCGTCGCGCACGATGCTGCGCCATGAGAATGGCGGGATGCTGGCCTACAGCATCGCCTTCAATCTGGCTGAATACCGTGTTCAAAAGGGTGGTGACGCTTATCGCTGGGACGGCGAGGGCTGGTTCGGGGGCGACATCAACCGCTTCGTCGTCAAGACCGAAGGCGAGGGGGCTGTTCGCGGGGGCCTTGAAAGTGGTGAGGTGCAGGCGCTCTATTCGCGCGCGATCGGCCCGTGGTTCAACTTGCAGGCCGGTGTCCGCCACGATTTCAAGCCGGGACCACCGCGCACCTATGCAACCATCGGCTTTGAAGGGATCGCCCCCTACTGGTTCGAGGTCGAAGGCGCTTTGTTTCTCTCAGACAAGGGCGACTTGCTCGGCCGTCTCGAAGGCTATTACGATCAGCGCATTACGCAGCGTTTGATCCTGCAACCGCGCGTGGAGCTGAATTTTGCGGCGCAGGACGTTCCTGCCAACGGGATTGGTTCTGGGCTGAGCGACGCCGAGTTGGGGCTTCGTCTGCGCTATGAGATCAAACGCGAGTTTGCGCCCTATGTCGGCATTTCGTGGGAGCGGAAAGTTGGCGACAGCGCTCGCTTTGCTCGTGCCGCGGGCGACAGGGTAGCAGCAACCAGTCTCGTCCTTGGCATTAGGGCGTGGTTTTGAGTTCTCGCCGTCACCGCGTGCACCTGTTCGCGAGCCGCATCCATAAATGGCTGGCGTTGTTTATCGGCGCTCAGTTGCTGATCTGGTTCGCCAGCGGCGCGTTGATGAGCTTCCTTCCCATCGACAAGGTGCGCGGCGAGCATCTTGTCGACCGCGAGACGGTGACAGCGATCCCGGCGGAGGGCCGTTTTGCCGATCCGGCAACACTCACCGCCCGCGCCGGTGCGCCCGTCAAGGCGATCACTTGGCACATGGTTGGCGCGCGCCCGGTCGCCGAAGTGACGACATCCACTGGTGTCATCCTTTTCGACGGACAAACCGGAGAGCAACTGCCGCCCATCGATGCTGGTCAAGCGAAGGGCATCGCCGCGGCCGCATGGAAATCGGTAGCCAAGCCCGGGTCTCGTGTGTCGCGCGTTACGGAGGAAAGCCCGGAATATCGCGGTGCGCTTCCAGCATGGCGGGTGGCGTTCGCCGATCCCGATAGAACCAGCGTTTTCGTGGCGGCGGAGACCGGCATGATCACCGCCGTCCGTACTGGCACTTGGCGGCTCTATGACTTCTTCTGGAGCCTTCACATCATGGACTGGAAGAACCACGAGGATTTCAACACGCCGTGGCTTTTGACGTTCGCCATCGGCGGGCTGCTGTTCGGCCTGGCAGGGACGGTACTGCTGTACATGCGCTGGCCTGTTCGGCGTAAGCCGGCCGGCTCAGGCACGAGAAAGCCGGCATGAATGCAACGCCTTCGTAATGTCGCGAGCGAGTTAGCGTCGACCCCGCGCTCAGGTTGAAACGACTTCCAGCTCAAACGGGTTCAACGCCAGCCAAACCAAGGCGAATGTGGCAAAGCCAGCTCCAGCGAGAAACGTCGAGCTCGCGCCGAGCCTGTCCCACAATAGGCCCGCAACAACACTGGCAGTGAGCAGCGCGATTCCTGTGGCGAGATTGAACAGACCGAACGCCGACCCTCGCAACTCCGCGGGTGACTGATCTGCCACCAGCTTGGCCATCAAGCCTTGCGTGAGCGCCATGTGCAGCCCCCACAGGGCGATCCCCGCAAACGTCCCAGCCAGTCCAGAAACCAGCGCCAGGACAAGATCGGCGAGCATCAGGCAGACCAGTCCCCAACCCAGCAGAATGCGCGCCGACACACGATCGGATGCAATGCCAGCTGGATAGGCGCCGAGCGCATAGACCACGTTCATGGCGACCAGCACGGTGGGCGCGTAGGTCAGCGACAGCCCCTCGGACGATGCCTTGAGGATCAGGAATGCTTCGCTGAACCGCGCCAGGGTGAAGAGGACGCCGAGCGCGACGACGCCCCAGAACGGACGTTCAAGGCGTTTGAGATCGGCAAACGCGATCGGTGGGCGCTCTGGTTTGGAGACCGCGTGATCAATCCGTTCCTCAACGCCAATGATCACACAAAGCACAGCCAGTATTGCCGGGATAACGGCTACCCAGAAGACCATGCGCATGTCGTTTGCAAAGGCAGCCATCAGCCCAATGGCCAGCAGCGGTCCCGCGAAGGCTCCAACCGTATCGAGCGACTGGCGCAGCCCGAAAGCCCGCCCGCGAATGGCAGCTGGCGTAACATCGGCCACCAGCGCATCGCGCGGGGCACCGCGCAGACCCTTGCCGATCCTGTCTGCAAACCGTGCGCTGAGCACCACCGGCGCTGAGCCAGCCAGTGCGAACAGCGGTTTGCTCAAGGCACCCAGTCCATAGCCCAGCAGGATGAGTGGCTTGCGCCGCCCGATTCGGTCCGAGATATAGCCCGAGAACACCTTGCTGATCGAAGCGGTCGCCTCGGCAATGCCATCGATCAGCCCGACCATGGCGACGCTTACTCCCAGGATCGTCGTCAGGAACAGCGGCAGCAGCGCGTGGATGATCTCGGACGACAGATCCATGAACAGGCTTACAAGACCGAGCGCCCAGACCGTGCGGGGAATCCTATCCATGATAATGCGGGGCGAGCGTTTCGATGTTCACCCAGTCTGCGATAGAGAGAATGCGGTTGGCGCGCTTCAGAAATCGATCTTCCGACCCCGATGACCAGGAGGGGAAATCGATTGATCGACTAGGCGCCGGTTGCTCAACAGCTCGTGATCATTTCATCCAAATCGATCTTAGCGCCAACCTTTGAGCGAACGATCCGCCAGTTTGCAAGGCGTTGACAAAGAGAGCCGCAGGAATGCCGGTGGGTTGCGGAGCGTGGCGAAGTAAAATTCGACCAATATGTGCCGCTACCTGCGGAGCTACCTAGGGAGCTACCTAGCGGAAAATGCAGTGCCATCGGGCCAACAGAAGGATCTGCTAAGTATCAGAAATATATGTGAAAAGTGGTGGACGCACTTGGGCTCGAACCAAGGACCCGCTGATTAAGAGTCAGCTGCTCTACCAACTGAGCTATGCGTCCGTTCCGACAGGCCCTGTCAAGGGGTCGGGCCGCGAAACAGGGTGGCTCTGGGGCGCCCGATTCGCGTGAGGCGCTGCGTTTAGCGGTTATCGCCTCAATGGCAAGGCCCTATTGCGCGTTTCCCTTGTGGGCGATCACCTGCTTGCCAGACCGCGCCGGGGTGCGCGCTGGTTCCAGCGGTTCACCATCATCAGCAGGCCGATGCAGATCATGTTGGTCATCATCGACGAACCGCCGTGGCTCATCCATGGCAGCGGGATGCCTTTGGCTGGTGCCATGCCCATCACCATCAGCAGGTTGATCGCGATGTAGAAAAAGATCGTCGCGGTTGCACCGGCGGCGAGCAATGCGCTGAACCGGTCCTGCGATTGCGCCGCAACCTTCATCCCCCAGCGCAGGATCAAGCCATACATCAACAACACGAACAGGCCGCCAGCAAGGCCCCATTCCTCGGCCATCGTGGCGAACACAAAGTCTGTATGCGGTTCGGGCAGATAGTTGAGATGGCTTTGGGTGCCGTTGTTGAACCCCTTGCCAAAAATTCCGCCCGATCCGATGGCGATTTTGGATTGGGCGATGTGATAGCCTGCGCCCAGCGGATCGCTTTCAGGATCAAGAAAGGTCGTTACGCGGGCGCGCTGGTAATCGTGCAGAGCGAAGAAATACACCAGCGGCGCGGCACCCAGTGCTGCGCCTCCTGCCAGCATAAACCACCACAGCGGCAGTCCGGCGAGGAACATCACCACCACACCGCCAAACGCAATCGCCACCGACGTGCCGAGATCGGGCTGCATCAGGACAAGTCCCATGGGAAGCACGATCAGCATCCCTGCCGGAACCAGCGAGCGCCAGGTGCCCACCATCCCCAATGGCAGCGTTTCATAAAACCGCGCCATCGCCAGCACGACCGCCGGCTTCATCAGCTCGGATGGCTGGATCCGGACGGGGCCGAGTTCAAGCCAGCGCTGGCTCCCCCCGCCAACCGCGCCGACAACCTCAACCGCCAGCAGCAACAGCAGCACGGTGAGGTATCCAGGATAAGTAACCGCGCGCACCACGTTACGCGGCACGGCAGCGATTATCGCCGCCATAAGTGAGAACACCGCAAAGCGAAGAAAATGCGATGCTGCAAACGGCTGCATAGCGCCGCCGCCAGCGGAATATAGCACCAACCCGCCGAACGCCGTGAGCAGCACCAGCGGGATCACCATTTCCCATGGCTGGCGCGCAATCGCATCGGGCACAATCCTGCGGGCAGAAGCGCTGTTCATCCGCTAACCTCGGGCTGCGCGGTGGCTTGCGCTGGCAGTTGTTCTGGAGAAGCGGGCGCGGGCGTGGGCGCGGATGGTGTGGCAGGCGGAGTTGCGGACGGGTTGGCCTCTGAACGCGGAGTGATCACATCCTCGGCAATCGCTTCGGTCTGGGTGGCCGCCACGCGGGCTTCGGCTTCAACCCTGTCAAAAATTTCCTCGTCACGGCGCGGGGGGCGGCGCACTGCTGCTCCGCGCTCGGCTGCATAGGTGGCATAGCGCCCCTCAAGCCGCTGCTGCGCAGTGCCGCCCCATTGCTTTTCCAGGGCGGTCAGCGCCTCCATCCCCTTGGCCGGATCGAACAGAAACGTCGTTACGTCGCGGGCGATCGGATAGGCTGCGCCCGATCCGCCGCCATGTTCGATCACCACTGCCCCGGCATAGCGCGGGTTGTCAAAGGGTGCGAAAAATATGAACAAGCCGTGGTCGCGGTATTTCCACGGGCCGGTGCGGCCATTGGAAATGCTGAGCGAGACGACCTGCGCGGTGCCGGTCTTTCCTGCGATCTGCACGTCCTTGATAGGCAGGCGGGCGCGGCCGGCGGTGCCGGGGCCGTTGACGACATCGCTCATCGCCTGGCGCACGAACTCGACATGTTCGGACGGAAAATCGATGGAATCGAAGCCCTTCGGCTTTGCATCCAGGGTCAGGCGCGGCATTACGTGGCGCCCGGTTGCCAATCGCGATGCCATAACCGCCAGTTGCAAAGGGCTGGAGAGCATGTAGCCTTGACCAATGGTGGCGTTGACCGTGTCAAAGGTCTGCCATTCGCGCCCCCATTTCTTCATTTTCCACGCGGGATCGGGCACGGTGCCGTAAAACTGGCTGGTCACAGGAAGATGAAACTCCTCCCCCATCCCGCAGCGCCGCGCCATTGCAGCAATCGGGTCCATCCCTACACGCTGCGCCATCGTGTAAAAATAGACGTCGCAGCTTTGATAAATGCCTCGCGCCATGTCGACCGCGCCGTGCCCGCGCCGGTTCCAGCAGCCAAACACACGATTGCCGACGCGCAGGCCGCCGCCGCAATGCACTTGTTCATGCGGGTCGATGCCCTGTTCCAACAGCGCCATCGACACCATCGGTTTGACAGTGGAGCCGGGAGGATACAGTCCTTTAAGCACCTTGTTGCGCAGCGGAACGCGTTCATCATCGCGCAGCATCGCGTATTCCACACTGCCAATACCGTCGGAAAAGCTGTTGGGGTCAAAGCTTGGCATTGATGCCATGCACAGCAGATCGCCGGTGCGGCAATCCATCACCACCACCGATCCGCTTTCCAATCCGATCCGGCGCGCGGCGTAATCCTGCAGCGGGCCGTCAATCGTGAGACGCACGGGCGCGCCCTGAATATCCTCGCGCGTTTCCAGATCGCGCACGATCCGCCCGCTTGCGGTCACTTCAACCCGGCGCGCGCCCGGCACACCGCGCAGGCCTTTTTCGAACTGCTTTTCCAGCCCGTCCTTGCCGATCTTGTAGCCAGGCGTGATCAGGATCGGGTTGGGATCTTTCTCGTATTCTTCGGCTGAGGCGGGGCCGACATAGCCTATCAGGTGCCCGACGCTGGAGGCGGTGGGGTAGAACCGCGAAAAGCCCCGCTGCGGCACCACGCCGGGCAGGTCAGGCAGGCGCACGCTGAGCGCGGCGAATTGTTCATAATTCAAACCGCTCGCCACCTCGACCGGGGTGAACCCGCGCGATGTGCTGACCTTGTCCTTGATATCGGCGATCCGGGTCGGTTCGAGCGCCAGCAATTCACCCAACCGGTCAATCGTGGCGGCGGCATTGTGCATCCGTTCGGGAATCAGATCGACGCGGAAATCCGCGCGGTTGGAAGCAAGCGGCGCGCCGTTGCGGTCAAGGATCCAGCCCCTGCGCGGCGGGATCAGCGTGAGATTGACGCGGTTGCTTTCGGATTCGAGGCGATACTTCTCGTTCTCGGCAATCGCCAGATAACCCATCCGCAGCGCCAGCAGCGCGCCAATTCCGCCTTGCACCCCGCCGATCAGCACTGCCCGCCGATCAAAGGTTGCGCGCAGGATTGACGCATTGATGACCCGTCCACTGCGCAGCGACCCGTCGCTCAGGAACGGGAGCCTCATCAGGCGATCTTTCGCGTCCGGGCAAGCCGGAACCGGTCAAGGCTGGCAACCATGCGCGCCAATATCGGATAGAGCAGGATCGCCAGCAAGGCTTGCGGGAGCGATACAACCAGCATCTGCGATGTCACCGGCGCGCCCGATGCCAGCAGCGTCGCCAGCCAGTACCCCATCGCTATCAGTCCGGCAGTAAGCCAGTCCAGCCAGAACCCACGCCAGGGAAACCGCGTTTCGATGATTTCAATCGCAATCATGGCGAGCGACCATAGCAGAATGGCGCTGCCGAATGGTTGTCCGCTGAAAAGATCGTCAAATGCGCCCAGCGGCGCGCCGGCCCACAGCGGCAAGAGGCCGGGGCGAACCATGCGCCAGCCCAGCAGTAGAAGAAACCCCAGCGGCGGGATGAGCGGCATGACATCCGCGATCAGCACCACCGGAACGAGCGATGCAAGCATGATCGAAAGATAGGGAACGCTGCGCGCCCGCAGGGGGGAGGGCGCGCGGTTGATGCGTTGTCCATAAATATCTGACCGCGCGCGGGGATCGAATTGTTCCATCACTCATCCGCCGCCGCTGCGCTCGCAGGTGGCATGGCGGGAGATGCCTGCTGCGGCGCATTGGCACCATCTTCCCGCGCGTCAGGTGGATTTTCGCCGCGCAGCACCGCCACAGCAGCGGCTTGATGGATCGGCTCGACCGCGACGAAATTGGTGGCCGCAGGCTCCGCCACCAAGCGGGCGATCCCGCCATCCTCGGTAATCTTGCTGATTACCGCTACCGCGACACCGGGCCGGTAATATCCGCCCGCGCCGCTCGTCACCATCAGATCGCCGAGCTTGAGCGGATTGATACCGAGATTGACCAGCCGAACCCGCAGCAGACCATCCCCGCGCCCTTCGGCAAAGGCGATGACATCATCCTTGGCCCGGCGCACCGGAAGCACGCTTTCGGTATCGGTGAGCAGCAACACCCGCGCCGAATTGCGCCCGGTTTCCAGCACCCGCCCGATCACCCCGCGTCCGGAAATGACCGGCATTCCCGGTGTTACACCATCACTTGCTCCGGCACTGAGATAGGCGTGGCGCCGGGCGCTGGTCGCAGTCGATCCGACCAGACGAGCGATCGCGACTGGTTTTGCCGCAGTGTCTTCCAGACCAAGCAGTTCTTTCAGGCGGCGGTTCTCGGCCTTGACCGCGTCGGCCTCAGCCAGACGGACGCGGGCGATTTCCATTTCCTCGCGTAGCGCCGCATTCTTCGTGCCGGCGTTGAAGTAACCGCCGATGCTGGCGAAAAAACCTTGCGTTTCGCTGCGCGCGACGGCCGCCGCCGTGCCTGCCGGGGCGACGACATCGCTGGCACCTCCGCGCAAGGGCGCAAATGCCGCAGGCTGCCACAGTGACAGCATCAGCAACGCCAGCCCCAGCAACGTGCCCGCACCGGCCAGCAAGTAGCCGGTGAACAGCGAATATTGTGCTTTGCGCGAAAAGCCTGATCGGCGCGATGAGGGGGGCGCCATGGCTTAAGGTCCCTTCTGCCAGTTCTCCCGGCTCACGCTGGCGCGCTTCACGCGGTCATCAGCACGCCGCGATAGATCGGATCTTCCATCGCGCGGCCCGTGCCGATGGCAACACACAAAAGCGGATCTTCCGCGACCGACACCGGCAGACCAGTTTCTTCGCGCAGATGCTCGTCAAGACGGCGGATCAACGCACCGCCGCCGGTCAGCACAATGCCCTGATCGACGATATCTGCCGCGAGTTCAGGCGCAGTGTTTTCCAGCGCGATCCGCACGCCTTCAACGATTGCGCCTATCGGTTCGGACAGCGCTTCGGCAACGTGCGCCTGATTGATGGTGATTTCCTTGGGCACACCGTTTACAAGATCGCGGCCCTTGAGCGTTATTATCTCGCCCACACCGTCTTCGGGGATCATGGCGATGCCGTAATCCTTCTTGATCCGTTCCGCCGTGGCATCGCCGATCAACAGGTTGTGGTGACGGCGGACGTAAGAGACGATGGCTTCGTCCATCTTGTCACCGCCGGTGCGCACCGATGTGGTATAGGCCAGCCCGCGCAGGCTGAGAACGGCCACTTCGGTTGTGCCGCCGCCGATATCGACCACCATGCTGCCAACCGGCTCTGTCACCGGCATATCCGCACCAATCGCCGCCGCCATCGGTTCAAGGATCAGGTGCACACTAGAAGCCCCTGCATTCGACGCTGCATCGCGGATCGCGCGGCGTTCAACCGAGGTGGAGCCTGACGGCACGCAGACCACGATCTCCGGATAACGAAACATGCTCTTCTTGCCGTGCACCTTCTGGATAAAGTGCTTGATCATCTGCTCGGCGACTTCGATGTCGGCGATCACACCATCGCGCAAAGGGCGGATCGCCTCGATGCTGTCGGGGGTCTTGCCCATCATCATCTTGGCATCATCACCCACGGCCTTGACCCGGCGGATGCCGTTGATCGTCTCAATCGCAACCACCGAAGGTTCATTCAGCACGATCCCTTGATCCTGCACATAAACCAGCGTGTTGGCGGTGCCGAGATCGATCGCCATATTTTGCGAGCCGAATTTGAACAGATTGGACAGGAAGCTCATTGGTGGTGGTTTTCCAGTGGTGGCGGGACGGGGCCGCGGACCGCGTTACGAGCGCGGTTGCGGGAAAATCGACCCGGTTATGACATGACGTGACGCGCCTAGCGAATCCGCGCGCAAAACGCCAAAATATTTGTCCACCGCAACGGCGATTTTTGCGGGGCTGCCCTCGAAATTGCGACCGCCTAACGCTAGCGTGCGACAAATGCCCGAAATCCGCCGCCTTCCGTCTGCTCTGGTGAACCGTATTGCCGCGGGGGAGGTGGTCGAACGCCCTGCTGCGGCGCTGAAAGAGCTGGTTGAAAACGCGATTGACGCCGGCGCGCGGCGAATCGGTGTGGTGCTGACTGATGGGGGCCTTGCCCGCATCGAGGTGGCCGATGACGGCTGCGGCATGGCGCCTGACGCAATGGCGCTGGCGCTGGAACGCCATGCCACGTCCAAACTCCCCGATTCGCTGATTGGCGCCGATGGCGCGATTGAACTGGTGACGACGCTGGGCTTTCGCGGAGAAGCGCTGCCATCAATCGCCAGCGTTGCGCGGCTGACCATCGAAAGCCGTGAGGCAGGCGCTGCCGAAGGCTGGCGGCGGGTGGTCGATCATGGGGCGATGCTGGCGGATGAACCCGCCGCGCTGCCACCCGGCACCAGGGTGCGGGTCGAACAATTGTTCGCCAAGGTGCCCGCGCGCCGCAAGTTCCTGCGCACCGCGCGCAGTGAATACGCCGCTTGTCTGGACGTGGTGCGGCGCCTGGCCATGGCGCGCGCGGATATTGGCTTCACGCTGGAGACCGTAAGCGACGCGGGAAAGCGCACCGTGCTTTCCCTGCAGGCGGGCGAGGAATTGGCGACCCGCGTGGCGCGGATCATCGCGCATGAATTGCAGGACAATTCGGTTGCGATAGAGTTCACGCGTGACACCCCGCACGGGGTGATGCGGCTGACCGGGCTGGCGGGCCTGCCGACCTACAACCGGGGCGTGGCCGATCACCAATATCTGTTCGTCAATGGTCGCCCGGTGAAAGACCGCTTGCTGGTGGGCGCGGTGCGCGGTGCCTATGCCGATATGCTGGCGCGTGATCGCCATGCGGTGTTGGCGCTGTTCCTCGAACTGCCGCCGCAGGATGTCGATGTGAACGTCCACCCGGCCAAGACCGAGGTGCGGTTCCGGGCTTCAGCCGGAGTGCGCGGGTTCATCGTTTCCGGGCTGCGGCAGGCGTTGGGGACGGGTGATCGCCGCAGCGCGCAGGGGCCGGATCGCGGTGCGATGCAACGGTGGATGAGCGAGCCCCTCATGCCCTCAAGCAGCGAAGCGGTAGGGCAACCGGAACGCGAAGGGCCGGGGATGGGGGGGCTGTCCAATCCCGCTTGGCCCGGTACACCCCACCCCAA
>JBGSKN010000213.1:0-3224 GCA_041741215.1 Erythrobacter sp.
TGATGGTGAGGCCATCACCGTGCAGCTTGAGCGGAAGCTGACGGGCCTCCAAATGACGACACGAGGGGCCAAGCATGACGTGCGCGTCCTGCCCGCCCGCGTTGCGCCCTATGCCGCATTGATGCTGGAAAAAGTGCCGCCCGATCTGTCGCGCTTCCTGATCTGCCCGATGCCGGGGATGCTGATGAAGCTGCACGTGGCGGAAGGCGAGACGGTGCAACCCGGCCAGCCGCTCGCCACGGTCGAGGCGATGAAGATGGAAAACATCCTGCGCGCCGAAAAAGAAGGCGTGATAGCCAAAATCAACGCCGCCGAGGGCGAGAGCCTGGCGGTGGACGCGGTGATTCTGGAGCTGGAATAGCGCGGCTTTCCTACCGGCGGGGGCAGGCGCAATATCTGGGGACTTGGGGCAATTCCTTAAAGGCGTTGCGAAGTTCGGTCAAGGCATTGTAAATTATGGATAAGTAGGTCTATTTGGGGTTTAGACCCCGCTTAGACCCCCTTTAGGCCCGCCTTGACCCCCTCCAGGTTCGCCCAGACCCCTCTTTGACTCTGCCAGGGTTTGCAACGCGCACACCCAAAGAAAAACGGCGGGGATTGCTCCCCGCCGCCATTCATTTTCACCGTGCCGAAGCTTACGCGTTGGCAGCGTCGAGCGTGGTCGAAACGTTGGTGAAGGTCGTGGTGAGGCTGTCGCCCAGCGCGGTCATCGCGGTGATGGCGGCAACGGCGATCAGAGCGGCGATCAGGCCGTATTCAATGGCAGTGGCGCCCTGTTCGTCACGGATGAGGTTCTTGAAAAAGGTCATGTCTAGTCTCCTGGTTCAGTCTTCGGTACCCTAACCCCCCCTGCTTCAAGGCGGGCAGATCTTGTGCTAATCGACACCTGTTGAGAAATTCCTAACTCGATCGGGAGTTGTGAATTAATTGTTCATGGCCTCGACGCTTGCGGCTTCAACTTCATTCCACATATCGATTGTTGAATCGGCAACACTCGATAGCGACGCGGTCATGGCAATGACGATGAGCGCCGCGATCAGGCCATATTCGATAGCCGTTGCCCCTTGCTGGTCTTCGACAATGTTTTTCATCAATGTCGCGATCATGGGGGGTTCCACCTATCGTTTGGGTCCTGATGAAAACTAAAATCGCCTAGCCGGGTTAAGAAAAGGTTGATGAGAGCCGCTGTGATGGAAAAAAAACCGACATGAAGCAGCGCTGCACTGTGGTGGTTGCCGGGGCACTGATGGGAGACGATGGCCTCTGGTTGATGCACAAACGCCCGCCAGGCAAACACCATGCCGGGCTGTGGGAGTTCCCCGGAGGCAAGGTTGAACCCGATGAAATGCCGATAGAATCACTGGTTCGCGAGCTAAGCGAAGAGCTTGGCATCCGGTGCGATCCGGCAGCCTGTGCGCCGGTCGGATTTGCCGAGACGGGAACCGTCCGGACGCCAAACGCGATTGTCATCCTGCTTTACAAAATGCGCAGGTGGGACGGGGTTCCTGATGCGCTGGAGGGCGGGGAGATCGGCTGGTTTACCCCGCAAGAGGTGCTCGCGCTGGCCAAGCCGCCGCTGGATGTTGAACTGGCCCGGCAGCTTTTTCAAAATCGCTGAACGACGGCCAAGGCCCCTTGCCAAGCGGTTGAGACCCCCTTATTAGCCCCCCTCCAAGGCGCACCCGTAGCTCAGCTGGATAGAGCACCAGACTACGAATCTGGGGGCCGGGCGTTCGAATCGCTCCGGGTGCACCAACAAAGCCCGCTCCTCAGATGAGGGGCGGGCTTTGTTGGTTCATGGCTTGGCGCAGTTTGGTCGAATCATTCTCCGGCACTATCTTCAAGCGCGTGCATATCCGCGTCAGAAAGGCCGAAATGGTGTCCGGCTTCGTGTATCACCACGTGGCGGACAAGCGCCTCGAATGCGACCCCGGTCTGGGCCATTTCCGCCAGCAATGGTTGCCGGAACAAAGTGATGACCGGGGGCATGACCTCGTGATCCCATTGCGAACGGTCGGGCAGGGCCACCCCTTCATACAGCCCGGTCAGTTCCCAGCGATCGGCAATTCCCACCAGAGCCAGCTGTTCGGGCGCGGCAAAGTCATCAACTCTCAGCACGATATCGGCCAGCTGATCGCGGAACATCTGTGGCAATCGCGCCAGCACGGTGCGGGCGACGGCTTCAAATTCGGCAATGCTGCGGTCGTGCAAAAGGTTCCTCCTGTCCGAATCCGGGGGATGAATTGAGCACGATCACCCCTACATGGCGATATGGGAACAGTGTTTTTTCCCAATCGGCATCCAAACGCGCAGCGGCCCTGCGTAACTTGAACGACGAGAAAACTTGGGATCGACAGCCAAGGGGGCTACGACAGAGCCGATCAGTGAAGAAAGACGACAGAAGATGAACTACAGCTCTGCCCACCATCACGATGATGATTTTGATGCGGACAACCCGCTAGGCAAGCCCGACGTGCCCCAATCCGTCCAGGATGCAATCCGTACGTTAATAACATGGGCAGGCGATGATCCTGACCGCGAAGGGTTGCGCGACACGCCCAAGCGGGTCGGTCGCGCGTGGCTTGAATATTGCGGGGGCTACAATCAGGATCCGGCGATCCACCTTTCGCGGGTTTTCGAGGAAGTTGGCGGGTATGACGAGATCGTGCTGTTGAAAGACATTCCGTTCCAGTCGCATTGCGAACATCATTTGGCCCCGATCACCGGCAAGGCGGCGATTGCCTATTTGCCGAACAAGAAGGTCGTGGGTATTTCGAAGCTTGCGCGCGTGCTGCACGGCTATGCCCAGCGGTTGCAGATACAGGAGCGGCTGACCGCCGAGGTCGCCAAGTGCATCTGGGACAACCTTGAACCGCACGGCGTTGCGGTTGTGGTCGAGGCGCAGCACGGCTGCATGACCGGGCGCGGGGTCAGAACACCGGGCGTCAGCATGATCACCAGCCGGGTGCTAGGCTGCTTTCTTGACGATCATCGCAGCCGCAAGGAAGTGATGAGCCTGATGGGTTATTGATCGGCAAGCTGGCCTTGTTTCAATAAGGGGCACCCATCAAAGGGTGTGAATAGCCCCTAGGACCTGTTGACAAAGGGGATTCCCAAGAGGACCAGTATGTGATTCAAGGTGGCTTTTGGGGAGGCTATCGTGATCCGAGGTTTGATGAGCGACGAGGAATGGGCTTGCCTTGAGCCATTCGTGATCGAGCGCG
>JBGSKN010000214.1:0-3321 GCA_041741215.1 Erythrobacter sp.
TTGAGGGTGATGGTCAGCAGCGGGCCGTCACGGTCGACGCGGATGGTTTCGTAGGACATTTTTCTCTTCTCCGTTCGGGCTGAGCTTGTCGAAGCCCTGCCCTATCTTTCTGTGCGCTCGCCAAAGAAAGTGCAGCCCTTCGACAAGCTCAGGGCGAGCGGTGTTCGGTTAATTCGACCAATGCGCGTCGTCGCGCGGCGTTTCCATGATCTCGGTAAGCATGCCGCCCATGTCCTTGGGATGGACGAAAAAGATAGGGGTGCCGTGCGCGCCGATGCGGGTGGGGCCGAGGATGCGCTTGCCCAGCGCCTCAAACGCGGTGCGGGCTTCGGCGATATCAGGCACTTCGAAGCACAGGTGATGCTGCCCGCCGAGCGGGTTCTTGGCGAGGAAGCCCGCGAGCGTGGAGTTTTCCCCCAGCGGCTCGATGAGTTCAATCTGCGTGCCGTTCATCGCCCCATCGGCTCCGGGGGTGTCGACGAAGCAGACCTTCACGCCCTGCTCCTCGAGATCGAACGGCGTGTGGATTGTGGTCGCGCCCATGACGTCGCGGTAAAACGCGATCGAGTCCGCGATGGAGGGCGTGGCGACCCCGATGTGGTTCAATCTTCCCAGCTTCACTGGCTCGTTCCTCTCTCAATTCCCGTCATGCTGAACTTGTTCGTGCAAGCACAGCTTCGCTTCCAGCATCCACTTTGCGGCCTGCTCCGCCTGTGCTTGGGGCGAGATGGACCCTGAAACAAGTTCAGGGTGACGAAAGTTAGAAGCGCCTCCTCACAGCGGAATATTGTCATGCTTCTTCCACGGGTTCTCCAACTGCTTCGTCCGCAGCTTGCGTAGCCCCAGCGCAATCCGCCGCCGCGTTGAGTGCGGGTGGATCACCTCGTCGATATAGCCGCGCTGGGCAGCCACGAAGGGGTTGGCGAAGCGGTCTTCGTATTCCTTGGTTTTTTCCGCGATCTTGGCCGCGTCGCCGCGGTCCTGACGGAAAATGATCTCCACCGCGCCCTTGGCGCCCATCACCGCGATTTCCGCCGTGGGCCAGGCGTAGTTCAAATCGCCGCGCAGGTGCTTGGAGGCCATCACGTCATAGGCCCCGCCGTAAGCCTTGCGGGTGATGACGGTGATCTTGGGCACGGTCGCCTCAGCATAGGCGAAGAGCAGCTTCGCGCCGTGCTTGATGATCCCGCCCAGCTCCTGCGCCGTGCCGGGGAGGAAGCCGGGGACGTCGACGAAGGTCAGGATCGGGATTTCGAAGGCATCGCAGAACCGCACAAACCGCGCGGCCTTCTTCGAGGAATTGATGTCGAGGCAGCCTGCCAGCACCATCGGCTGGTTCGCCACCACGCCCACGGTGCGGCCTTCGACCCGGCCAAAGCCGCACAGAATATTGCCCGCGTGGGCCGGTTGAATCTCGAAGAAATCGCCCTCGTCCAGCACCTTGGCGATGACTTCGTGCATGTCATAGGGCTGGTTGGCGTTGTCGGGGATCAGCGTGTCGAGGCTGTTGTCGATCCGGTCCCAGGCATCGCTGGTCGGCAGGATCGGGGCTTCGTCGCGGTTCGACAGCGGCAGGAAATCGAAGAACCGGCGGGTGGCCAGCAGCGCCTCGACATCGTTCTCGTAGGCGAGATCGGCCACGCTGGTCTTGGTGGTGTGGGTGATCGCCCCGCCCAGCTCCTCCTGCGTCACGACCTCATTGGTAACGGTCTTTACCACCTCAGGCCCGGTGACAAACATGTAGCTCGAATCCTTCACCATGAAGATGAAGTCGGTCATGGCCGGAGAATACACCGCCCCGCCCGCGCAAGGACCCATGATGAGGCTGATCTGTGGCACCACGCCGCTGGCCAGCACATTGCGCTGGAACACCTCGGCATAGCCGCCGAGGCTCGCGACGCCCTCCTGAATGCGCGCGCCGCCCGAATCGTTGAGACCAATGACCGGCGCGCCGACCTTCAGCGCGGTGTCCATCACCTTGCAGATCTTCTCGGCATGGCGCTTGGACAGCGAGCCGCCGAACACGGTGAAGTCCTGCGAGAACACATAGACCAACCGCCCGTTGATGGTGCCGCTACCCGTCACCACCCCGTCACCGGGGATGCGCTGGGTTTCCATGCCGAAGTCGTTGCAGTCGTGCTCCACATAGGCATCGACTTCTTCAAAGCTGCCTTCGTCGAGCAGCACGTCGAGCCGTTCGCGCGCGGTCAGTTTGCCCTTGGCATGCTGCGCGTCGATGCGCTTCTGGCCGCCCCCCATGCGGGCGGCTTCGCGGCGGCGTTCCATTTCAGCGATATTGGCGGACAATGGGCATCCCCTTGTTTGGCGTGTTTGGCCGCTGCGTTGCCTTAGCCCGTCCCAAGCGTCAACGTGGCAAAAGTGCGGGCGGTCAGAACCGCAGGGTCATGCGCCGCGCCAGCCACGGGGCGACCGCCTCGACCGTGCGCAGCATCTTGGTCATTCCGATATTGGCCTCGTTGTGGTCCTGCTCGATCGCGGCGATGATCTGACGCGCGCATTCCTCGGGCGGCATTTTCTTCATGGGGTTGCCATCATTCATCTGCGTGTCGACCACCGGCGGCAGAGCCTCAATCACCTGAATGGTGCTGCCTTTAAGCTGTTCGCGCAGGGCCAGAGTGTAGAATCGCAGACCCGCCTTGGTGGCGCAATAGACCGGCTGGCGCGCGGCAGGAGCAATTGCGAGGCCGCTGGTGACGTTGACGATTGCCGCTTGCGGACGGGCGCGCAGGCGTTCCACCAGCGCCGTAATCAGCCTGATCGGGGCGGAGAGATTGGCGTAAATCCCCGCATCCGCCGCATCGGCATCAGGCGCAGCCTTGCGGAAATCGTGATCGACCAGTTGGCCCGCATTGTTGATCAGCACATCGAGCTCGGTCCCGGCCAGCTGCGCGATCAGCGCATCGACCCCGGCCGCATGGGACAGATCGGCGGCGATCACCTCAAACCCCGTGTCCCGCATCGCCTCCAACCGTTCGGGGCTGCGTCCGGTGAGAAGCACTCGCGCGCCCTTGGCCTTGAGTTGCAGCGCAATCTCGCGCCCGATCCCGGCGCTGCCGCCCGTCAACAATACCGTCTTTCCTGCAAGCTGCATGACATCTGCCTCCCCGCCTGTGGCTTACGAACAACAGTTGCATAGGGCAACGCATTAGGCGAGACCGGCGTCATGGAGCGGTGCGATTTTCTGGTGATCGGCGGCGGGATCGCGGGGCTGAGCTGCGCCGCGCGGCTGGCCGCACATGGGCGGGTGGTGGTGCTGGAGGGCGAGAGCGCGCCGGGGTACCATGCCTCTGGCCGGAGCGT
>JBGSKN010000215.1:0-2480 GCA_041741215.1 Erythrobacter sp.
CGATGCGCGCGCGCGGATGAACGAGTGCCCGCTGGGCAGCGCCGCGCTGGCAGGCACCGGCTTTGCGATTGATCGCGATGCAACTGCGGCGGCGCTGGGGTTTGACGGCCCGACCGCCAATTCGCTGGACGCCGTGTCCGACCGCGATTTCGCGCTCGATTTCCTCTACGCTTGCTCCACCTGCGCATTGCACCTGTCGCGGCTGGCCGAAGAACTGATCCTGTGGGCCAGCCAGCCGTTCGGCTTTATCCGCCTGCCCGACAGCCTTTCGACCGGTTCTTCGATCATGCCGCAAAAGAAAAACCCCGATGCCGCCGAACTGGTGCGCGGTCATTCGGGCCGGGTGATCGGGGCGCTGACCAGTCTGATGATCACCATGAAAGGCCTGCCGCTGGCCTATTCCAAGGACATGCAGGATGATAAGCCGCCGGTGTTCGAAGCCGCCGGGCTGATGGCGCTCAGCATCGCGGCGATGACCGGTATGATCGCGCAAAGCATCTTCAACACCGCCCGGATGCGCGCGGCCGCCGAACTCGGCTATGCCACCGCAACCGATCTGGCCGACTGGCTGGTGCGCCGGGCAGGCATCCCGTTTCGCGAAGCGCACCACATTACCGGCAGCGCGGTGAAACTGGCGGAAAGCCGGGGCATTGCGCTGGATGCGCTGGCGCTCGCCGATTTGCAGGCGATTGATGCGCGGATCGATCAAAGCGTCTATGCTGCGCTGTCGGTCGATGCCTCGGTCGCGGCGCGCGCGTCCTATGGCGGAACCGCGCCGGATCAGGTGCGTTTGCAGATAGGCCTGGCCCGCGCAGCGCTGGGGATGGAGGAATGATGCGGATTGCCGTAATTCTTGGCCTTGCCGCCCTGCTCGCCGGATGCGGAACCCGTGCGCCGCTGACCCCGCCCGAAGGCGCAAGCCTGCCGGTCGCCCCTTACGGCGCGCATGCCAAACCCACAGCCGATGAATTGCTGCGCCGCGATGCGCTCGCCGCGCCCGAACGCAGCGTGGAACTGCGCCGCCGGTCAGAAGAACGGCAGGACGACCCCTTCGATCTCCCCCCCGAATAAAGCGAACCCGATGGACCATTTTGCAATTTCAAACGGTGTGATGAACGCCGAGGACGTGCCGCTGCCGCAGATTGCGGAGGCGGTTGGCACCCCGGTCTATGTCTATTCGCGCGCCACGCTTGAACGCCATGCGCGGGTGTTCCGCGAGGCATTGGCCGATGTGCCCGACAAGCTGATCGCCTTTGCGGTCAAATCGAACCCCAACCTTGCTGTGCTCAAGGTGCTGGAGCGGCAGGGCATGGGCGCCGATGTGGTATCGGTGGGCGAGATGCGCCGCGCGCTCGCCGCCGGGATTGCGCCCGACATGATCGTGTTCTCCGGCGTGGGCAAGACCGCCGCCGAAATGATCGCCGCGCTGGATGCCGGGATCGGGCAGTTCAATATCGAGAGCGAGGAAGAGGGCATCGAGCTTGCCGAAATCGCTGCCTCAAAAGGCATGACCGCGCAGTGCGCCTTGCGGATCAACCCCGATGTCGATGCCGGGACGCATGACAAGATTTCGACCGGCAAGGCCGATAACAAATTCGGCGTTCCGATCAGCGAAGCGGGGCAGATCTTCGGCAAACTGGCAGGCCTGCCGGGGGTGAATCTGCGCGGAGTGGCGGTGCATATCGGCAGCCAACTGGCTGATCTTGCTCCATTAGAGGCGGCTTTCACCAAGATGGGCGCGCTGGTGGCGGCGCTGCGCGGCGCGGGGCACTCCATCACCCATGTTGACCTTGGCGGCGGGCTTGGCGTGCCGTACCGCGTGGGCGAAGTGCTGCCTCAGCCTGCCGAATACGGCGCGATGGTGGCGCGCGTGACGAAGGACTGGGGGGTCAGGCTGATCTTTGAACCGGGCCGGGTGATCGCGGGCAATGCCGGAGTGCTGCTGACGCGGGTGGTGCGGGTCAAGCGCGGGATCAATGACCCCTTTGTGATCGTTGATGCGGCGATGAACGATCTCGCCCGCCCGGCGCTATACGGGGCCTATCACCACTTTGAGGCGGTCGAACCCACGGGCGCGCGGATGACCGCCAATATCGTCGGCCCGATCTGCGAAACCGGCGATACTTTCGCAATGGGGCGGGAATGTGACGCGTTGGAAGCAGGCGATCTTGCCGTGTTCCGCACCGCGGGCGCTTACGGTGCGACGATGGCATCATCCTACAATTCGCGCGGGTTCGTGGCCGAAGTGCTGGTCGATGGTGACAGGTTTGCTGTGGTCGCAGACCGGATCGAAGCGGGCGTTATCATGGACGCCGAACGCGTGCCTGAATGGCTGAATTGAGCCGTTTATGAGCCGGATCGCCAGCCTGCCGTTGTTCCACCAGATCGACGGGCAGGCCGTGCTGGTGCTGGGCGATGGGCCTGCGGCGGAGGCCAAGCGGCGGTTGGTGGAGCGCGCCGGGGGCGTGGTGGTGGACGAT
>JBGSKN010000216.1:0-2903 GCA_041741215.1 Erythrobacter sp.
GGCAGCCCCGCCATTGCCGATGCGACCCGGCGCAAGGTGATCGAAGCGGCAGAGGCCTTGGGCTATTTCGTCGATGAACGCGCCGCGCGGCTGCGGCGCGGGTCGACCGGGACGCTCGCCGTCGTCGTCATCTGCCGCGAAGGTGACAGCGCGGCCAGCATCAACCCGTTCGCCTACGCGCTGCTTGGCAGCGTCTGCGTTGCCGCGTCGGAACGCGGGTTTGAGACGCTGGTATCGTTCCAGGCGCGCGCCGAAGCGTTTTTCGGCCATTATCAGGAACAGGGCCGCGCCGATGGTCTGGTGGTGATCGGCACAACCACCAATGCGCCCGCGTGGGAGCATTTCCGCGCGCTTGACGGCGAAGGGCGCCGGGTCGCCTATTGGGGATCGCCGTTTGATGAACTGGACTGGGTGCGGTCAGACAACCGCGCGGCGGGCAGGTTGGCGGTTGAACATCTGCTGGCTGCCGGATACCGCCGCCCGTGCTTTCTCGGCGCGCTGAACACCCCGCAGGTGCAGTTCACCGAACGTTATGAAGGCTATGCCGAAGCGATGCGCGCCGCCGGGCTTGAACCCTGCCTCGCCCCGACCGTCAACGCCGCCACCCGCGAAGAAGAAGGCCGCCGCGCAGCGCGCCGGTTGATCGAGCGGGGCGATTTCGAACAGGGGGGCGTGGATGCGGTGTTCGCCGCCTGCGATGCGATGGCGCTGGGCGCGATGGAGGCCTTTGCCGCCGCCGATCTGGCGGTGCCTGCGGATATGGGGGTGATGGGCTTCGATGATCTGCTGGCGGGCCGGTTCAGCCGTCCGGGGCTGACCACGATTGCCCCCGAACCGGCCGAAGCGGGCGCGGCGCTGGTTGAAGCCGTGCTGGATGACAGCGACGCCAAGGCCCGCAGCCGAGTGCCGGTGGCGCTGATCGCAAGGGGAAGCACGGCGCGGTAAATCCTCCCTGAAACGGGGAGGGGGACCATGCGCAGCATGGTGGAGGGGACGTGCGTCGCGGGAAAGTGCTCTAAATCCTCTCCGTCAGCCGCTTCGCGCCTGCCACCTCCCCCATGGGGGAGGATTACCCATGCGCCCCGAATTCATTGGCGATGGCTGTGCTGATCCTTAGCGAAAGCGCGTGTGCGCGCGCAATCGGGGTCAGGCAATCGCGCTCGATCGCGCCGTAACCTTCCTCGCCGCCATCAGGGTAATCGCTCGCCTCATCGAGCGGGAAATCATGCGGCCCCGGCACCCGCACCGGAAACGCGCGCCGCAATTGCGCCAGCGCCTCATCCACCCGCAAGGTCAGAACCATTTCGATAACATCGCTGCGGCTGATATCATTCGCGCGGCTGAACGCGGGGACAGACACCACCTTCAGGAACATGTGCTGCAACAGCGCAAGCCGCAGCGCCTGCAACACCCCGATGCGGCGGCGCAGCTGTTCGCGACCGGCATCAGGCGCATCTCCGGGGATGAGATCGGTCAGCCGGTGGAGTTTCAGCGCATCGATCCTGAGGTGCGAGGCAAGGCGGCGGAACACGCTGGTGCGATCATCGGCCACCAGATATTCGGCCAGGCTGGCACACGCGCCTGCCAGATGATTTTCCGTCCCGCGATAGGTGCGGCTGGCCCAATAGGCCGAATTGAACAGTTCGCCGTAAGCCGCCACGGTCTTTATACTGCCCAGCGCATTGGCGGCGTTCAGCAGCCGCATGATCTGCCGCCCGCGCGCGCTTTCGGTCAGCAGCGTGGCGATGTCCTCGCGGTTTGCGTCCGCCGCGCTGCCGATCCCGGCGATGACATTGACCGGGTAGCCAAGCTGCTGGAGGATCGCGTTATGCGGGATCGCGCGGATCTGGCGCAGGCTCATCTCGCGGTCGGCGTTGATATCGCTCTGGCGGCGCGAAACGCGGCTGCCGCTGGTATTCAGCAGGCCCAGCCCGAACGCGGTGACAGCGCGCGCATAGGTGCGGCTGGCCAGGTGATCGCTCTGATGATCTTTCACCGCGCGATAGAAATCGAGGCTGATGTCGGTGCGGTGGTAAAACGGATCGGCGGGCGCGCCGAGATCGGTTTGGGCAGGACGCAATTCGGCAATGCGGGTGAGGGTGGCAAGCGCCAGCTGCGGGGTGGCAAAGAACAGATAGCCATCGCCGCCCTGAAAGCTGACTTCGGGTTCCAGCCGGATGCCCGCGCGCGCAAACCGCCGCCGCGCCCACGGGGACAGCGGCCATTCGAGCCGATCCTGAAACGACGCCGGATGCGCGCCGCGACCCATGCTTTCGCCGTGGGTGTTGAAAATCAGCGCCGCCACATCGCCAAGGCCATTGGCGGCCATTGCTTCGGCCAGCCGCCCTTGCAACCGTTCAATCGCGAGGCTGGCCGGGATTTGCCCGACAAACCGCCCGGCATCGGAAAAACCGGTCTGCACCGCCACCCGTCCGCGCGCCCTGGCGTAAGCGCGATAGGCAGGCTCTGCCAGCAGGGCATCAAGAAACCGCCCGCCATGTTCAAGCGCGGCCTCGGTTTCGAACAGGGGCGAAACATCGACCTTGCCTTCGACCCCGAACAGCTTGGCGAAATAGAGCGCGGCGAGCACCGTGGCGGGTTGTTCGCATTCAGCCACCAGCATCCGGATCGGCGCATCGGCATCGATGTGCTTGATGATCTGCGCCATTGCGATGAACTGGCGGATCGCGGTGGAGCTTTCGGTGGCGAGGGCGGCAAAATTGGTGCGCAAGGGCCGCGCTTCGTCCACCATCGCGCGCAAGGTGGCGAGCGCGCTTTTGCTGGCGAGTTCGATCACCTCGCCTTCGGGCAGGCGGCGGCGGATCGCGTTGTGGAGCTGTTTGGCGTTCACGCGGAAATGGATCCAGCCCATCCCCAGCCCATCGGCGCGCATCGCGGCGGCC
>JBGSKN010000217.1:0-13034 GCA_041741215.1 Erythrobacter sp.
GCCGGTGGCGCGCGCGTTCGACCACCGGGTTGCCGACCCCGGCGCCGGGCCGGTCAATCCGCACCACTTCGGCGCCCAGATCAGCCAGCAGCATTGCCACATGCGGCCCCGGCCCGATCCCGCTGAATTCAATCACCCTGAGGCCCGCAAGCGGCCCTGATGGCTGGTTCATCTGTCTCTCCCTTTGCCCGTGTGTGGCGTGTCGCGAACCGGAGGGCAAGCCTGTGCTTGCGGCCACCCGGCCTGCGCGGCAATTGACAGGGCCAGCGTCCTGTCCATAGGCATTTCCGCGTATTCATGCGGTGCAGCGAAGCGAGGGTGGCGAATGACAAACGGCTCGACCAGAGTGCTTGGTGTGGCATCGGGCGGAGGCCATTGGGAACAGCTGATGTTGCTGCGAACGACGCTGGACAATTACGACATCCGCTTTGCCACGACCGAACTTGCGGTGGCGGTTCAACACGGCATCGCAAATGCCTCGCGCCTGCCTGACTGCAATCAGAACAAGCCGGTCCGGTCGCTGCTATGCGCAATGGTGGCATTGTGGACCGTGTTGAAACACCGCCCGCAGGTGGTGGTATCGACCGGGGCGGCACCGGGCTTTTTCTGCATTCTTGCAGGGCGGCTGATCGGCGCGCGCACCTTGTGGATCGACAGCGTCGCCAATGGTGAGGAACTGTCATTATGCGGCAAATTGTCGCAGCGCTGGGCGCATGAATGCTGGACGCAGTGGGAACACCTCGGAACGGATTCGCGCGCACGCTATTTCGGAACAGTGCTGTGATCCTTGTCACCGTCGGGATGCAGTTGGGGTTTGATCGCCTGATCGCGGCGATGGACGCGCTTGCACTGACACTGGGCCAGCCGGTAATCGCGCAAACCGGCAAGGGCCGCTACGTCCCGCAAAATATGGATGCCCGCGCCAAAATCGCGCCTGCTGAGTTTGAAAAGCTGGTGCAGCAATCCCGCCTGATCGTCAGCCATGCCGGGATCGGCACGGTGCTGACCGCAGCGCGTTTTGCCACACCGATCATCCTGATCCCGCGCCGCGCCGCGCTGGGCGAACATCGCAATGATCACCAACTGGCAACCGTGGATCAGCTTTCCGGACGGCCCGGCGTTCTGGTGGCGATGGACGAAAGCCAGCTTTCCGCGCGGATTGCCGAAGGTTTGGCGCTCAAGGACTGGTCAGAGGTGCAATCGCCCACTTCGCGCCAATTGCACGCCGCACTGGCCGCCTTCATCGAAAACCGCCCGCTGTGATCTTCAGCAGGCGATGCGCAGGGGGTCGATGTGGTAAATCCACAGCAAGCCTAACGCGATTTTAAGGGCTTTGCGGCCATGGTTCCGCCTGAAAATGCCGGGACAGTGATTTCATGAACGCACCTTTTTATGCCACTGCCGCGCTGGGGCGCAAGGCGGCTGACCATCCGGTACCCGACCATCAGGTCGCGGTGATCGGGCTGGGCTATATCGGCCTGCCAACCGCGGCGCTGCTCGCCTCTTACGGCTGGCACGTGTGCGGCGTGGACGTTTCGGAAAAGGTGGTCGCCACCGTCAACGCGGGCGGCGTGCATATCGAGGAACGCGATCTCGATAGACTGGTGCACGATGCCATCACCGCGCAAACGCTGGTGGCATCGACCCAAGTGCCCACCGCCAGTTTCTACATGATCGCCGTGCCCACCCCGCTGGGGCCGGACAACACACCCGATATTTCCTATGTCGAAGCCGCCGCGCGCGCGATTGCGCCAAAAATCCTGCCGGGTGCCTGCGTCATCATCGAAAGCACCTCGCCAGTCGGCACGACCGAGCGCGTCGCCGCGATCATTGCCGAGGCGCGCCCCGATCTTGCGGTGCCGCGCGATGGCTTCACCGGCGCGGCAGACATTGCGCTGGCCTATTGCCCCGAACGTGTTTTGTCGGGGCGGATCGTCAATGAACTGGTGCATAATGACCGGGTGATCGGCGGCGTTACGCCAGCCTGCGCAGAGCGGGCATCGGCGCTCTATTCCAGCTTTGTGAAGGGCGATTGCCTCACCACCACCGCGCGCGTCGCCGAAACGGTCAAGCTGGTTGAAAACAGCTTTCGCGATGTGAACATCGCGTTCGCCAACGAATTATCGATGATCGCCGATGTGATCGGGGTGGATGTGTGGGACGTGATCCGGCTGGCGAACCGTCACCCGCGGGTCAACATCCTGCAACCCGGCCCCGGAGTGGGCGGGCATTGCATCGCGGTTGATCCGTGGTTCCTGGTGGCCGGCGCTCCTGCGACCGCACGGCTGGTGCGCACCGCGCGCGAGGTCAATGATTACAAGGCGGTGCATACCGATACTCGTATCCGCGCGCTGCTGGATTCCGCGCCGGGCGGCAAGGTCGCGCTGCTCGGCCTCGCGTTCAAACCCGACATTGACGACTTCCGCGAAAGCCCCGCGCTCGAAATCGCGCAAAGCCTTTCGGGCACGCATGGGGAGCGGATTTTGGTGGTCGAACCGTTCACCGAAAGCTTGCCCGACGCGCTTGCCGGATCGGGCGCGGCGCTGGTGACGCTTGACGCCGCGCTGCAGCAGGCCGAGATTGTGGTGGTGCTGGTCGATCATACCGCCTTCAGGCATCTGGCGCCGCAGGATCTGGCGGGCAAGCTGGTGTTTGACACGCGCGGTATGCTGCGGCGATGAATTCGGGCGGCGGCAAGCCCCGCATTCTCGTGACCTTCGGCACCCGGCCCGTAGCGATCAAGATGTTTCCGGTGGTCGCTGCTTTGCGCGAAACCGGGCAGTTCGATGTCAAAGTGGTGGTGACAGCGCAGCACCGCGAATTGCTCGATTCGGTGCTTGGTATAGCCGGACTTAGACCCGACCTTGACCTCGACTTGATGCAGCCTAGCCAGTCGCTAGATGCCCTCGCCGCGCGGATTCTGACGCGTTTTGGGGAGGCTTTGGACGCGCTCAAGCCCGATCGCGTGCTGGTTCATGGCGACACACTGACCACGATGATGGCGACGCTGGCCTGCTATTTCCGGCGGATTCCAGTGGGTCATGTCGAAGCGGGCCTGCGCAGCGGCAATATCTATTCGCCCTGGCCCGAAGAGGTTAACCGCAAGGTGACAGGAGCGGTGGCCGACCTGCATTTCGCCCCGACCGCGACCGCTGCGGCGGCGTTACGCGCTGAAAACGTGCCGGAAAATGCAATTCATGTGACCGGCAACACGGTGATCGACGCGCTGCTTTTTGCGCAAGGCAAGCTCGCCGCCGATCCCGCATTGGCTCCGGCCATCACCCCGCTGAAACAACGCTTTGCCGGCAAGCGGATCATCGCCGTCACCGCCCACAGACGTGAGAATTTCGGAGCGGGGATGCAGGAGATTGCCGGGGCTTTGCAGACACTTGCGGCGCGCGATGACGTGGCGATCATCTACCCGCTGCACCCCAATCCCAGCGTCGCCAAAGTGATGCGCCCCGCGCTTTCAGGGCATGGCAACATCGCCCTGATCGAGCCGCTGGACTACCTCGATTTCGTGGCGATGATGGCGGCCTGCGATATCGTTCTGACCGATTCAGGCGGCATCCAGGAGGAAGCACCCAGCCTTGGCAAACCGGTGCTGGTAATGCGCGACACCACCGAACGGCCCGAAGGCGTGGCGGCCGGAACCGCGCGGCTGGTCGGAGCGGATGCAGCGCAGATTGTCGCAGAAACCTGCCGCCTGCTCGACGATAGCCAGGCGTACGACCGCATGGCCAAGGCCCATAATCCCTACGGCGATGGCACCGCCAGCGGCACGATTGCAGCGATCCTCGCCGCTGCCGGATAGTCGGCGCTCAGCGGCGCTCAGGGGCGGGCGCGCACCACCAGAGCATAATAGCTCGCCGCAACCAGCACCGCCAGGCTTGCCCCTATATCAATCAACCAGTTAAGCTTAACCGGCCCACAATCGATCACCGATTATCCCTTGCGCAATCAGACACTGCTTGCACTTGGCGGCTTTGCCTTGCTGCTGTTGGCGCGCATCGCAGGTGATCGGGGGAGCGCGCGGCCATGATCTCCAGAATGGCATGGCTGGGCGCGCTGTTGGTGCTCGCGCTCGTCACCACCTTCGTCCAGATTGACCGGCAGTCAGCGACCGTGTCGGCGCTGGCGGCGGCGGTGCCGGGGCCGTTCCGCAATTCTGCCCAGGCTGTAGTGGCCGCGCGCGCGGTCGAGGGCAATGATCCCGCGCTCGCGCTTGAAGAAGCGCAAAGACTGGTTCGTCGCCGTCCGATTCCGGCCGAAAACCTGACCTTGCTGGCCGTGGCTCAGACCAAGGCAGGCCAGGTGGAGCAAGCCGGTATCACTATCCAGATCGCCGGGCAGCGCGGATGGCGCGAGCCGCTGGCGCAAGAGGCGGTGCTGCGCCTTGCCTTGGCGGCTGGCGACAAACCCGAAGCCGCGCGGCGCTATGCGGCGCTGTTCCTCAAGCCATCCACGCCCGACGCATTGCTGCAGGAACTGGGGCCGGCGGTGCTGGGCGAGGCGGGCGGTGCCGGGCAAAGCACACTGGCCGGTATCATCAGCGGAACGGATCGCTGGAATAATACATTCCTGCGGCGCGGAACGCGGGTCATGCCAAGCAGCACCTTCAGCGAAATTGCCGTTGCCGCCATAGGCCGCGGTGCCCGGTTTGATTGCGGGGTGATCGCGCAGGCCGCCATGGCACTTCAACGCAGTGACGAGCAGGCCGCAGCCCAGCTGAAAGCCGCCTCAACGGGCCAATGCCCCTGATTCCGGCCAGAAATGGAACCTGCGCATTACAGCGTGCGGATGATCGCAGAAAAGTCGGTCCCCGCATTGTCCTTCGCAAAGGCTTCGTAAATCGTGCGGGCGTGTTCGCCCAATTCGACCTTTGCCCCTGCGGCTTGCGCGGCGGCCATCGCCAGCCGCAGGTCTTTCAGCATCAGTCCGGCGGCGAACCCGCCCTGATAGTCGTTGTCGGCAGGTGTCACAGGGCCAACGCCGGGCACCGGGCAATAGGACGTCATCGACCAGTTCTGGCCCGATGAAACGCTGGAGATGTCGTAGAATGTCTGCGCGTCCAGTCCCAGCTTCTCGGCCATCGCAAAGGCCTCGCAGGTGCCGATCATGTGGATCGCCAGCAGCATGTTGTTGCAGATTTTGGCCGCCTGCCCGTTGCCCGCATCGCCTGCATGAATCACCGCCTTGCCCATTGCGGCAAGGATCGGCTGGGCGCGGGCGAAGGCTTCGGCGGTGCCGCCGACCATAAAGGTCAACGTCCCGCCATTGGCCGCCGCAATCCCGCCCGAAACCGGCGCATCGGCCATGTGATAGCCGCGCGCCTCGGCATCCGAAATCACCGCGCGCGCGGTGGCGACGTCGATGGTGGAACAATCGAGCAGGATCGCGCCAGCGGGCGCATGGCCGATCACATCATCGCAATAGACCTGCTTGACGATCTGGCCGTTGGGCAGCATCGAGACAACCGCTTCGGCGGTAGCGCAGGCTTCCTTGGCGGTGGCGAAGGTGTTGCACCCCGCCATACGCGCAGCCGCGAGCGCCGGTTCGGAAAGGTCGAAGGCGCGGACTTCGTGGCCCGCCTTGACCAGATTGGCAGCCATCCCGCCGCCCATGTTGCCGAGACCGATAAAGGCGATTTTCATGGCTTTTCTCCTCACTCGTCATCCCAGCGAAAGCTGGGATCTCAAGCGGCATGATGCCGCGCTCGCCGCCCTGGGCCCCAGCCTACGCTGGGGTGACGTATGGGCCTAACGCCCCTTCCACTGCCCTTCGCGCTTTTCGATAAACGCGGCCATGCCTTCCGCCTTGTCCTCGCTCGCGGTGAGGATCTGGAATATCCGGCGCTCGACGATCAACCCCTGATCGAGCGTCATCTCGAACGCCGCGTTCACCATTTCCTTGTTGGCGATGGCGGCCATCGGGGGCATCCCCGCGATGGTAGCGGCGGTTTTCAACGCCTCGGCAATCAACTCCTCATGCGGCACCACGCGGGCCACCAGATTGCTGCGCTCGGCCTCTTCAGCCGCCATCATCCGCCCGGTCAGGCACATTTCCATCGACTTCGATTTGCCGATTGCGCGGGTCAGCCGCTGCGATCCGCCCATGCCGGGCGCGACGCCAAGCTTGATTTCCGGCTGGCCGAACCGCGCCTTGTCCGAGGCAATGATGAAGTCCGCCATCATGGCGAGTTCGCACCCACCGCCCAGCGCAAAGCCGTTCACGGCCGCGATCCACGGCTTGCGAGTCTTCTTGACGATCTCGGCCGTCCACGGGCTGAAGAAATCGTCGAGGAAGAAATCGGCCGCCGGTTTCTCGCTCATTTCCTTGATGTCAGCGCCGGCGGCGAAGGCCTTGTCGCCGCTGCCGGTGAGGATCGCACACAGCTGCGAGGCGTCAGCCTGATAGGCGGCGAAGGCGTGGATCAGTTCCTCCAAAACCTTGGAATTGAGCGCGTTCAGCGTCTGCGGGCGGTTGATCGTCAGCAGCGTGACGCCCTTGTGGCCCTGCGCATTGGCTTCGGCAGTGATGGTTTCGTAGGTCATAGCGGCTTCCATTCTTCATCGGCGGGCAAGGGCGCGAAGATTGCGTCGAGCAACTCCTCGGTCACGTCCTCAGGCGTTGCCGGATCCCATTTGGGATCATTGGTCTTGTCGGTGATTACCGCGCGCACGCCTTCGGCAAAATCGGGGCGGGTCAGCACGCGGCTGGCGATGCGGTATTCCATGCGCATATTGTCGGCAAAGTCGGTCAGTGCCGCGCTTGTCGCCAACTGCCGCAGCGCGACCTTGCATGTCTGCGGGCTTTTGGTGCCGAGGGTGTCGCGTTCCTTCATCGCCCAATCGTCCCCTGCATCGGCGCCGGCGTTGAGGCTGGCGAGGATATCCTCAAAGGCATCCGAGCCGAAATACCTGGCGATCTTGTCCGCGTTGGCCTCGATCCGGGCCTTGGGCGGGGTGCCGACCGGTTCGGACAGGATGCCTGCAATCCGGTCCGGGTGATCACGGATGCGCGCCTTGATGTCGGCCAGCATTTCAGCCGGGACGTAATGCGTGGCAAGGCCCGTCCACAGGCACTCCGCCCCGTCAAGCCGCGCGCCGGTGAGCGCGAGGAACTGCCCAAGCCGCCGCCCAAGCCGCGACAAATACCACCCGCCGCCGACATCCGGGAACAGGCCGATACCAGTTTCGGGCATGGCCAGCCGCGTATTTTCCGTCGCCACGCGGTATTTTGCGGGCTGCGAAATGCCCACGCCCCCGCCCATGGTGATGCCGTCCATGAAGGCGACGATCGGCTTGGCGTAGGTGAACATCTGGTGGTTGAGCTGGTATTCGTCGTGAAAGAACCCGCGCCCGCTCACCCCTTCATCATTCAGGGCCGAATCGCGCAGGAATGCAATATCGCCGCCCGCGCAGAAGCCGCGCCCCTCTGCATGGTCGACAATCACGACCTTCACCGCATCGTCCGACGCCCACTGCGTCAACGCCGCGCTCATCGCGTGGCACATTTCCAGCGTCAGCGCGTGCAGCGCCTTGGGGCGATTAAGGGAGATATGGCCAATCGGGCCAGTCGTTCGAATCAGAACATCGTCGGTCATTGCGCCGTATCTTTCGGTTCGATCAGGTCCCAGCGATTGCCAAACGGATCGCTGAAAACCGCAACGGTGCCATAGAGCTCATGGCGCGGTTGCTCGTGAAACTGCACCCCTGCATCGATGAGCCGTGCCTGCGTGGCTGCAAAATCATCAGTGTGGGCGAAAAAGCCGACCCGCCCACCTGTTTGATTGCCAATCGCGGCGGCCTGCGCGCCGTTGACGGCCTTGGCAATCAGCAATTGCCCGCCGCTCTCGCCGCCCACCACCACCCAGCGCTTGCCCGCGCCCATATCGGTGTCCTCGATCAGATCGAAGCCGAGCGCGCCGACAAGGAATGCGATGCCCGCATCATAATCGGGCACCACGAGCGTGGCCAGTGCAAGTCGCGCCCCGCTCACTGCCGCAACAAATCCCGGCCCACGACCATGCGCATGATCTGATTGGTGCCTTCAAGGATCGAATGCACCCGCAGATCACGCCAGAAGCGTTCGATCGGGTAATCCTGCAGATAGCCATAGCCGCCGAACAATTGCAGCGCGCGGTCAACCACCGCGCTGCCATTATCGGTCGCCAGCCGCTTTGCCATCGCGGAAAAGCGGGTCTTGTCGGGCGCGTTATCAGTCACCTTGGCGGCCGCGAGATAGAGCAGCGCGCGCGCCGCCTCCAGATCGGTTGCCATGTCGGCGAGCATGAACTGGGTGTTCTGGAACTCGGCCACAGCCTGCCCGAACTGGGTGCGTTCCTTGGTGTATTTGATCGCTTCATCAAGGCACCGCTGCGCCCCGCCGAGCGAGCAGGCGCCGATATTGAGACGCCCGCCATCCAGCCCCATCATCGCGCTGCGGAAGCCTTCGCCCTCGCCGCCGACGAGATTTTCCACCGGAACGCGCACATCCTCAAGGATCAGCTGCGCGGTCGGCTGCGAATGCCAGCCAAGCTTCTTCTCATTCGCGCCGAAGCTGACGCCGGGCATGTCCTTTTCGATTACCACGCAGGAAATGCCCTTCGGCCCGTCCTCTCCGGTGCGCACCATCACGACATAGATTTCGTTTTGCCCGGCGCCGGAGATGAACTGCTTGGTGCCGTTGAGCACAAAGTGGTCGCCGTCCCGTCGTGCGGTGGTGCGCAGCGCGCTGGCGTCCGACCCGCTCGACGGTTCGGTCAGGCAGTAGCTGGCGATATGCTCCATCGTGATCAGTTGCGGCAAGTATTTCGCCTTGACCGCATCGCCGCCGAAACGGTCGATCATCCAAGACGCCATGTTGTGGATCGAGATGAACGCTGATGTGGACGGACAGCCATAGGCCATCGCCTCCATGATCAGCGCCGATTCCAGCCGCCCCAGCCCGATCCCGCCCGATTGTTCGGAGACATAGATCGCGCCAAAGCCCAATTCGGCGCTGCGCTGGATCGTCTCGCGCGGGAAGATGTGTTTTTCATCCCATTCGGCCGCATGGGGCGTGATCTGATCGGCGGTGAACCGCTGCGCTACCTCGCGGATCGCCAGCTGATCGTCGGTGAGTTGAAATTGTCCGTACATAGCCAAGGTCTCTAACCGGGTTGGGTGGGTTAGAAAAGCCTGACGCGCGCGGCGGCCTTGCGGATTTTTGCTGGGCGCGGGGTGATGGTTGCAACCCTATTGCTGATAGCCCAGCCTAACGGCCGGCCTTACCGGCTCCCTGTCCCACCACCGCCTCAGCCTCGATCTCGACCCGCCATTCGGGGCGGCACAGCCACGCAACCCCCGCCATTGTCGCTGCCGGATGCGCCGCGCCGAAGAACCGCGCATGCACCGCGCCGACGGCTTCCTGATCGGCCGGATCGGTCAGCAGCATCCGGGTGCGCACGACGTCTGCGGCAGAACCGCCGAGTTCCTCAATCGCCGCGCAGATGATGGTGCAGCATCGCTCTGCCTGCGCAGCCGCATCGCCAGAGGTCGTGCTTCCGTCAGGTTCGACCGGGCCGGTTCCGGCGACAATGATCCTGTCCCCCTCGCGCACCGCGCGGGCAAAGCCGAAGGTGGATTCAAACGGCGAACCCGATGTCGCCCGGCGCCGCTCATTCATCCGCAGGTGATCGCAGTGATCTTCATGTGATCGTCGTATTGCACGTTCACCCGGTCTTGCCGGTAATCCATCGTCCATGCCGAACGGGGCGGGCCCCAGCGCAGGGTGCGCGCGCCGCTTTCTTTCAGGATCACGGCCCCGCCCGCCTGCGTCGCATTATGCCCGATGTGAGCCTGCGCCGATTCTGCGTTGCAGATCATCGCCTCAGGCGCGGGCGGCGCAGCGGCCTGATCCGGCGCGGCCTCAGCGCCATATGTCGCACAACCTGCCAACCCGATTGCCGTCAGCCCGATCAAAGCCTGCGTCATTGCCTGTTTCATTGCACCCTCCGTGTTCGCCGCCGAACAGAATCGGCGCGCGGCGCAAGGGTATCAGGCACGGCCCGCACGTCCAGCCTCAGCCAACTTCCTCGTGCTTTTCCAGCTCGTCCCCGGTTAGGGTCACCACGTGCAGCAGATTGGTGCTGCCGGGTGTTCCGAATGGTACGCCTGCCAGCACGATCAGTTTGCTGCCCGCCGTGGCAAACCCGTGGCGCAGCGCCATGCGGCGGCCCTTGCCGATCATCTCCTCAAAACTGCCAATATCCTTGGTCGCGACCGCGTGCGCGCCCCACAACAACGCCGTGCGGCGCGCGGTGCGGATGGATGGCGTGAGCACCAGCATCGGCGTGCCGGGCCGTTCGCGCGCCACGCGCCGCGCGGTCGATCCGGAGTCCGTGAACACCGTGATCGCGCTGATCGGCACCGTATCGGCAATCGTCATGCAGGCATGGGCCAGCGCATCTGACGTGGTTGCGTCAGGCGTGGTTTCGAGAAAGCGCACGCGCTCCTTGTAGCCCTCATCGCGTTCAACTTGCGCAGCGATGGCGTGCATCATCGCCACCGATTCTTCCGGCCACGCCCCAGCCGCGCTTTCAGCCGACAGCATCACCGCATCCGCCCCGTCATAGACCGCATTGGCCACGTCGGAGACTTCGGCGCGGGTCGGGGTCGGGCTCTCGATCATGCTTTCGAGCATCTGGGTCGCCACGATTACCGGCTTGCCCGCCCGCCTGCTGGCATTGACGATGCGCTTTTGCAGCGGCGGGACTTCCTGTGGCTCCAGCTCGACGCCCAGATCGCCGCGCGCGACCATGATGCCATCGGCCAGTTCGATGATCGAATCGAGCCGGTGAATGGCCTGCGGCTTTTCAATCTTGGCGCACAGCGCGACATCGCGGCTGCCGATCAGCTTGCGCGCTTCGGCAATATCTTCGGGCCGCTGCACGAAACTGAGCGCGATCCAGTCCGCCCCGTTTTCGGTGGCAAAAGCAAGATCACGGCGGTCCTTTTCGGTCAGCGCCGGGATCGGCACTTCGGCATCGGGGACGTTGACGCCCTTGCGATCCGAAATCACCCCGCCAACTTCGGCAGAGCAAAGAATGCGATTATCGTCCGCCTCCAGCACCTTCAGCCGGATCTTGCCGTCATTGATCAGCAGGCGCTGGCCGCGTTCCATAATGCCGAACAATTCGGGATGCGGCAGGCAGACGCGGTTTTCATCGCCAGGCGTCTCATCGCGGTCGAGCACAAAGTGGCCCGAGTGGCGGATCACCGCCTGCCCATCCTTGAACTGGCCGACTCGCAGCTTTGGCCCCTGGAGATCGGCAAGGATCGCGATCGGTTTGGCATATTGCTTTTCCAGCGCGCGGATCGCCTGAATGGCAGCCTTGTGATCGGCGTGTTCGCCGTGGCTCATATTGAGCCGGAACGCGTCTGCCCCTGCAAGCAGCAGTTTTTCGAGCATCGCCGGGTCGCGGCTGGCCGGGCCCAGGGTAGCGAGAATCTTGACCTTGCGGCCGCGCGGGTCGATCCTGATCTGATCGCGTCGTGTCATGGTGTTGGCTGTCCCTCGTTACGGCAGGCTATGACAGACCCATTTCGCAACTCAAGGAAAAGCCGCGATGAATAGCAATGCCGATCCGCTTGATGATCTTGACGATGCCCAAGCCGCTGCCGCGTTCCGTCGCCTGGTGCGCCACCTGCGCCATCGTCACGATGCGCAAAACATTGAATTAATGGGGTTGGCGGGGTTCTGCCGCAATTGCCTGGCCGACTGGATTCGCGATGCCGGCTATCCGGGCGACAAGGAAGCAGCGCGCGAAGTGATCCACGGGGTGCCGAGCGCGCAGTGGAAGGCACGCTTCCAATCGCCCGCCACGCCGGAGCAAATCGCCGCCATGGAAGCGAGTGTGGCGAAGAACACACAGGATTAATTTGCGCCGCCGGTTCAATCGGCGCGGGAGTCTGGCTATCGCCCGCCCGAGCCGATTCTGTTTCCGATGGAGATTCCCCGATGGCCGAAACCACCGACGACCGCCTGCGCCTGCTGATCGAACGCATCGAACGCCTTGAGGAAGAAAAGAAAGGCATCGCTGACGACATCCGCGATGTCTATGCCGAAGCCAAGGCGGTGGGATATTAAGCGACCCCTTAGGTCGTGATCTAGATGATTAATCAACAGTTTAGATGCATCGCAAGTGATACTGTTATGTGATGCAGCACATATAGGAAATTTTGAAATGGCTGAAGCAATGGGTGGTCAGGGAAGCACTACCGGAAACGAACTCCGGCTCTTAATCGAGCGCCTCGAGCGTTTGGAGGAGGAGAAAAAGGGTCTTGCCGACGACATCAGAGACGTGATGGGTGAAGCAAAGGGGCGAGGCTTCGACACAAAGGCAATGCGGACGATTCTGAAAATTAGAAAGAAGAAAAAGGAGGAATACCAAGAAGAAGAAGCAATTTTGGAAACTTACATGGCCGCACTAGGGATGATCTAATTTCCAATTGTTTTACCTAGAAGCTCGATTAGAATCTCGTATTCGTCTTTGCTCATGAAGTGGCTTCCGGTGCTCAATCTTTTGAGGCGTTTACCGTCTGTCACAAGATCAAAGTGCCGGAGCTGCTCGTTGCTTTGGAGCTTGTTGTTCAGTCTTGCCAGAATTTCACCCTGCCTGTTTGACGAGCGGTTTTCGGGTTGCACTTCAAGTAGGGGTCGTTCGCGCAACAGCCCCTCAATAGTTACCGCTGGAATGCTTTTCTCAACTGCTTGTGAAAGCATAGCGAGATTTCGCTCGGCAAGTATGCGTTGCTGGACTTCAAACCTCATTTCCTGCCGGTCCTCTGATGCTGGTAACTTGGCGATTATCTCTTCGAGCCTTTTTTGTCGGGACGTGGGGCTGGGCCGTGAATAGCCCCTAGTTTTCTAGACGCCTTGCTGTCTCATTGCCTGCTGTCGTTCGAACTCGACGGGCGACAGCATCCCGTTCCTGACATGCTTGCGCACCGGGTTATAGAACATTTCGATGTAATCGAACACGTCCTGCC
>JBGSKN010000218.1:0-10609 GCA_041741215.1 Erythrobacter sp.
GCCGCGCCAGCAACACGCCAAGCCCTGCCAGCACCGCGACCGCGCCGCCCATCACAATGCTCGCCAGTTCCTGCGCCAGCCCGGGCGTGCCGAACTCTGAGATGCTGGCGATGAAAGTCGCAAACGCTGCTCCGGCAACAGCATAGGCCAATGCCAGTTGCTCCATTCGCCGCCAGAAATCGGGCCGGGTGCTGCGGGCGCGCAAGGCCGCGGCGGCGGGCGCGAACAGCACGGGGAGCGCGGTGACGAAGGCGAGCCACAGCAGCAGCCCCATCCTCGGATCGCGCATCACGCCAAAATCGGTCCTGGCGGTGGCATATTCCCAGACACACCACACGCTGGTGCCCAGCACCGCCAGCGCGGAGGGCCAGCTCCTGCCCATCATCAGCAGCAGCGGGGCGAACAGCACCAGCCACGCCGCCAGCGGCTTCCACAGCGGCGATGATGTCTGATAGACCTGCCCCAGATGTCCAAAGAACGTGAGGCCCAGCGCAGCGGTAACGAACAGCAGCGCCTCCACCGCCCAGGGCGATTTCGCCGCGATCCGGTCTTCTCGCAGGAACAGCCCCGCCAGCCCGGCGATAATCAGCCCAAGGTGGACGCCAAGCCGCAAAAGCCCCGGAATATCTTCCCAGTTGGCGGCGATCACCGACACCAGCCCCAGCCCGATCGCCAGCGCGCCGATCCCGAACACCGCCCACAGCGCCAGCGGGCGGGCATGGGCGGATTCGTAAGCAAGCAACCGGTCGCGGGTATCCGCATCGATCAAACCGGCTGTGTGCCACAGGGCAATCTTGCGCGCGCTCATCGCGGCACAATAGCCGGTCTGCCCTGCCCCGGCAATCGCGCGCTTATTTCGCCGCGAGTTCTTCCCTCGTCAGGATGATCTGCTCGTTTACCTTGGCGGCATTCGCCTTCATCGCTTCGGGCGGCATCGCGACCATCCCGATCTTCGCCAGCGGGCCATCCTTGCTCCAGCTTTTCACCCATTCCTGCATGAAGCTTTCAAGGCCGGGGATGGCGCGCATATGCGCTTTCTTGACGTAGATGTAGAGCGGGCGCGCGCCGGGATAGGCGAAGCTTGAGATGTTATCATAGGTCGGATCGACCCCGTTCATCGGCAGGCCCTGCACCCGGTCGCTGTTTTCTTCGAGGTAGGAGAACCCGAAAATGCCGACGGTGCGCGGGTTGCCGATGATTTTCTGGACGATCAGATTGTCCTGTTCGCCCTGATCGACATAGCCGCCATCGCTGCGCACTTCGGTGCAGATCTGTTTGTAGCTGTCTTCGTCGCTGTCCTTGAGCGCCTTCATTTCGGGGTTGGTCGAACACCCGACTTCGAGCACCAGTTCCTTCAACGCATCGCGCGTGCCCGATGTGCTGGGCGGGCCATAAACAATAATCGGATCGGCTGGCAGCGCCGGGTCGACATCCTTCCAGGTCTTGGCAGTCTGCGGCTTGCCATAGGGTTTTGCCGCGAGGGCTTCATAAATCGTTTTGGGCGACAGGTTGAGCATGATCCCGCCCCTGGCCGAAGCAAAGGCGATTCCGTCAAGGCCGACCTGCAATTCGATGATTTCTGACACTTTGTTCGCGGCGCAGGTGTCAAATTCGGAAACCTTCATCCGGCGCGAGGCGTGGGCGATATCGGGCGTGTTCGGATTGACGCCTGAACAGAACAGCTTGATCCCGTTGCCGGTGCCGGTCGATTCCATCAGCGGCGAGCGCGATCCGGGATTTGACCGGGCGAAATTTTCCGCCACCACCTTGGCAAAGGGATACACCGTCGAAGAACCGACCGCATGAACCGAATTACGGGAACCACCGCCGCCCGAATCGCAGGCGGAAAGCGTGAGGCCCGCCAGCGCGATGGCAGCGCCAAACCGGGCAAGTGACGTAAAGCGGCGATGTGACATGATTGATTCCTATCCTTGCGATACTGGCGCGGTAGGCGCGAAACATGACAGCTATATGACGAAATCAGCGGCGATCAAACCGGCGCATGCGAACCGCGCAACCGCATGACTTGCACGGAAATTTCCTCCATGCCGGAGCCTTGGCTTAACAGCATCGTAAGAGCTTGGGTGCTAGGCGATGCGACATGGCAAGACTGCGCCTTGTGATCCGGATGTTTATGGCGGCGATGCTGCTGGCGATGTTCGTCGCCCGGCCTGCGGCGGCGGATGACCGTTCGCTGCCCAGCTTTGCGCCTGCCTGCCACGGTGCGACATCGCTTGATCAGACAGCCGAGGCAATGGTTCCGCGGGCATCGTGGACCTGTTCCAATGATGGCTGGCGCGCAGGTTCGCCGGTCGTCTGGCTGCGCTTTGAAGCGCAAAGCTGGCAGGACGAACTGCCGCCCCGCCAGTTTTTCAGCCGTATTGCGCGGTTCAATGCGATCACCTTTTATGCGCTCGGAGCTGATGGCACGATGCGGACCTCGCGCTTTGACGAAGCCGATGGCCGCCCTTTCCCCGCAGGCCCGGTGTTCCAGCTGCCGCTGCCCGAAATTACCCCGCAGACCAGCCTGCTGCTGGTGCGGATCGAAGGCCCGCATTCGGTGCCACTGATCACCGAAGCGCGCATCACCCACGATCAGACCAGGGCCGAATGGTCGCAGACCAATATGCTGCTGCTGGCTTTTGTGGCCGGGATGCTGGTTCTGCCACTGTTGTTCGACATCAACTTCTTCATCGTGCTGCGCGAACGGTTCGTCCTGCTGCACGCGATGATGGTTGGCGCAATGGTGGCCTATGTGACCTTTGCAGGCGGGCTGATAACCGCCTTTGCCGCGCTGCCGGTGGCGGTGATCGCGGTCATCACGGCGCTTTCTTCGGCGATCGGGATAGGTTTATCGGCGATTTTTCTGGCCACATTTTTCGAACACGGCGCGCAGTCGCGGCTGATGCGCCGGATCACCATCGCGGCGGGATATTTCACCATCATCGTGCCGGGGTTCTTCGCCTTTCAGTTCGACGCGACCCAACCGTTTGACGATGCGGCCTATCTGATCGCCTTTCTGCCGGTGCTGGTGATTATCAGCGCCGCCGTGGTCGAAGCCTTGCTGCGCGGCAGTCGTTCGGCGCGCTTTATCGCGGTGGCATGGGCGCCGGTCATCATTGCCACGATCGAGCGGCTGCTGCGCGGGCTGGGCACGCATGTCGGCCCGCCAAGCCTTGATGAGATGCTTTACATTGCGGTGGGTATCGAAGTGGTGGTGATCAGCCTCGCCATTGCCGACCGCTTCCTGGCGCTGCGGCGCGAACGCGATGCCGCGCTGACCGAGGCGCGGATGCTGGAACAGATTTCGACCTGCGATTCGCTCACCGGGTTGATGAACCGCCGTGCCATCGAGGCGCGCTTCGATCAGCTGCTGGCACAGGGCTTCCATACTTTTGCGCTGATCGATCTTGATCGGTTCAAGGCAATCAATGATCTGCATGGCCACCAGGTGGGTGATGCCGCGCTGATCGCCTGTGCGGGCGCGATCCGGACGAGCGAGGATCGCGATTCGGTTGCGGTGCGCATGGGGGGTGAGGAATTCGTGGTGTTGCTACGCGGGAAACGCACGCTCGAACGCGCCGAGGCCTTGCGTCAGGCGATTCCACTGCGAATCGCCAAGGAAGTGCCGGGGCTTGGAATGCCAGTGACGGCCAGCATGGGCGTGATCGTTCTGGCTGATGGCGACCGCCACAAGATGGCGTTCAAAGAATTCTACGCCCGTGCTGATGCGCTGATGTACGAGGCCAAGGCGAGCGGCCGCAACAAGCTCGCCTATGCGCGCCTGACCATGTTCACCGCCGCGCCCGGTAATGGCCGGAAACGAAGGGCGGCGGATAAAGCTGCCTAGGGGGGGCTGCCTAATCGCCCTGAAACGGCACGAGCACGGCGGGGCGCACCCGCGCCAGCCGCCCGCTTGCGCGGTCGATCATCGCCCAGGTGGTGGCCGCGCTGACCAACTGCTTGCCGCTGGCGTCGGTGAATTCGACCCGGCGCAGCGATTTGGCCCCCTGCGCAGGCCCTTCGATCCATGTAGTGGCAGTAACGACCTCGCCCTCGGAAACATTGCCGCGATAATCGATCTCGTGCCGCACCACGACCCAGAAGAACGCCGCGCGGTCTTCGGCGCGCGCGGCGCTGTCCCAGTGGGCGGTGGCGATGTCCTGTAACCACTGCACCCACACCGTGTTGTTGACATGGCCGAGCGCGTCGATGTGCTGCGGCGCGGCCACGAAGGTGCGGGTGAAGCGGGCGGGTTGGCTCACTTGCCGCCGGTCTCCCCCGCCACGCCCATCTGCCACAGGATGAAGGCGAATTCCTCGGCGGTTTCACGCAAGCTGTTCCAGCGGCCCGATTGCCCGCCGTGGCCTGCGCCCATGTTGGTTTTCATCAGCAGCAGGTTGTCGTCGGTCTTGACCTCACGCAGTTTGGCGACCCACTTGGCCGGTTCCCAATAGGTCACGCGCGGATCGTTGAGGCCCGCCGTCACCAGCATCGGCGGGTAATCACGCGCCGCCACCTGATCATAGGGCGAATAGGACAGGATATAGGCGAACGCCGCCTTGTCGGTGATCGGGTTGCCCCATTCCTGCCATTCGCCCGGCGTCAGCGGCAGCTTTTCGTTGAGCATGGTGCCCAGCACATCGACGAACGGCACATGGGCGACAATCGCGCCATATTGGCCTGCGTCCTGATTGACGATCGCGCCCATCAATTCGCCGCCCGCCGAACCGCCGCTCGCCGTGACCATGCCCTCGGCGGTGAAGCCCTGCGCAATCAGGCCTCTGCCTGCATCGACGAAATCGTTGAAGGTGTTGGCGCGTTCGAACAGCTTGCCTTGCAGATACCAGCGCCGCCCCAGATCATCCCCGCCGCGAATATGCGCGATGGCATAGGCGAACCCGCGGTCGACCAGCGAAAGCCGCGTGGTCGAAAAGCCCGGCGGGATCGCATAGCCATAGGCACCGTAAGCATAAAGATGCAGCGGCCCCGGCCCTTCGATCCCGGCCTTCGCCAATATCTCGGCGCGATCCTTGCGCATCACGATGCTGACCGGCACCATCGTCCCGTCGCGCGCCTGCACGCTCAGCCGCTGCGTGGTGTAGAGGCTGGCGTCATAACCGCTGGGGATTTCCTGCGTCTTCAATGTCTCAAGCCCGCCGGTCGTCACGTCATAATCATACACCGTGCTCGGCGTGACCATGCTCTGATAGGACAGCCGCAGCTTCGACACGGCATATTCCGGGTTGTCCGAAAGACCCGCCGTATAGCTTGCCTCGGGAAACAGGATCGGGGTGGACCGCGCGGGATCGGTATAGGCGCGCAGCTGGATCTGATCGAGACCGCCCAACCGCCCCTCGGTGACGTAGAAATCCTTGAACAGGTCAAACCCGGTCAGATAAAACTCGTCCGATCCGGCAATCACCGTCTGCCAGTCCCCCGGCGTTTTCAGGTCAGCCCTGGCGAGGCGGAAGTTGATGTGATCGTCATTGGTCAACACCCACAGCTCCCCGTCGCGGACATCGACCGAGTATTCGACGCCCTTTGCCCGCGCCTTCACCAGAACAGGCGTGGCGGTGGGGTTGGCGGCGGAGACAAGGCGCACTTCGCTCGTTTCATTGTCTCCGGTGGCGATGATCAGCCAGTCTTCCTGCGCGGTCAGCCCGGTGCCGACGCCAAAGGACTGATCCTCCTCCTTGTAGAGCGTCACGTCGCTTTCCACCGGGGTGCCGATCACGTGCAGCCTGGCCTCCAGCGTGCGCCATTCCTCGGTCGAGGGGCCGTAAACCAGCGCGGTGTCATTCGCGACCCACACCAGATCGCCGCGCAGGTTGGTGAGTTCGTCGGGCAGATGCTCGCCGGTGGTCAGATCCTTGATCCGCGCGGTGTAGCGTTCCGACCCGTTGGTGTCGGTCGAATAGGCCAGATAGCGCCCGTTCTGGCTGATCGAGGCCGCGCCAAGGCGGAAATATTCCAGCCCCTCGGCCAGCACGTTCTCGTCGATCAGCAATTCGTCCGCGCCGCCCGCGGCAGGTTTGCGCCAATGCTTGCGATATTGCGCGCCTTCCTCGAACTCGCTCCAGTAGAGGTAGTCGCCATCCTTTTGCGGAACGGTGCTGTCGTCTTCCTTGATCCGCGCGCGCATCTCGGTGAACAGCGCCTCGGTCAGCGGTGTCTGCGCGGCCATCTTCGCCTCGAAATAGGCGTTTTCGGCCTTCACGTGATCGAGCACGTCTTCATCATCCACCACCGGGTAGGATTTGTCATACAGCCAATCATACGGGTCTTCGATCGTGATCCCGTGGTGGGTGTAGGTGTGCGGGCGTTTTTCCGCGACCGGCGGCGTGATCTCGGATGCGGCAGAAACGGCGGCGGCGGCAGATGTGGTCACGCGGGTTGAATCCTCTCGGGTGGTGTTCGCGGCGGCTGGCGCAAAGGTGGTGGCGGCAAGCGCCGTGGCAAGGGCAAGCTGGCTTATCGGGCGGGTCATGTGTGGTGGTCCCTTGGTGATGCGTCCGGGTGGAAAGTCACGGCCTTTCAGCCTATGCTGGCGTTCTAACCGGACATTCGCGCGCGGCAAGTGCCTGCGCCGACACCTGAGGATAGTTCAAATGCTGATGCAAACCCATGAAGCCCGCCTTTCCGCCCTGCGCGAGGAGTTGAAACGGCGCAGGCTGGACGGGTTCATCATCCCGATCAGCGATGAACATATGAGCGAATATGTCGGCGATTATGCCCAGCGGCTGCACTGGCTGACGGGATTCGGCGGGTCGGCGGGGTTTGCCGCGGTGACGCTGGACAGGGCCGCGATCTTTGTTGACGGGCGCTATACCGTGCAGGTGCGCGATCAGGTCGATGGGAACCTGTTCGATTACAAGAGCGTGCCTGCCGATACCCTCGCCGGATGGCTGGCAGAGGTGTGCGAGGATGGCGCGACTATCGCCTATGATCCGTGGCTGCACACGTGGAAATGGGTCGAGGCGCTGGAGGCGCAGGTCAACCCCAAGGGCATCACCCTCGCCCCGGCAGACAGCAACCCGATTGACGCGGTGTGGGCGGATCGCCCCGCGCCCTCGCCCGCCGCCGCGATCGTGCATGACGATGCGCTGGCCGGGCAATCCTCGGCCGAAAAACGCGCGGTGGTGGCCGATTGGCTGGCGCGCGAAGGCCATGATGCGGTGGTGATCCCGGCGCTCGATTCGATTGCCTGGCTGCTCAATATCCGGGGCAGCGACGTGGCGCATACCCCGGTCGCGCTGTCCTATGTGATCGCGCATCGTGACGGCAGCGCCGAATTGTTCATCGCGCCAGAGAAAGTCACGCCCGAACTCACCCGGCATCTGGGCAATGCGGTAACGGTGCGGGATCGCGCCGCGTTTGAAGGCGCTTTGGCCGGGGAACTTGCGGGCAAGACCGTCGCGCTCGATCCCGTTTTCGCGGTGGTCGGCATCGCGCAAGGCCTGCGGGCCGGGGGCGCGACCTTTGCCTTCAAGCAAGACCCGACGATTATCGCCAAGGCGGTGAAGAACGCCCGCGAACAGCAGGGCCAGCGCGATGCGCAGGCGCGCGACGGGGCGGCGGTTTCGCGGTTCCTGCGCTGGATGGAAGTGGAAGCGCCCAAAGGCGGGGTGGATGAACTGGCCGCCGCCGCGCGGCTCAAGGCGTTCCGCGAGCAGGACGCTGGCCTGCGCGATCTCAGCTTCGATACCATCTCGGCCGCCGCCGGTCACGCCGCGCTGCCGCATTACAAGGTCGACGCAGACAGCAATATCCCTATCCCGCCGGGTTCGATCTATCTGGTCGATTCGGGCGGGCAATATGCCGATCAGTCCGGGGGCGGCACCACCGACATCACCCGCACGGTGTGGATCGGGACGCCCGATGGTCTGGGCCAGCCCAGCGCCGAAATGCGCGACCGTTTCACGCGCGTGCTCAAAGGCCACATCCAGATTGACCGCGCGGTGTTTCCGCAAGGCACCTGCGGCGGGCAGCTTGATGTGCTGGCGCGGCAATATCTGTGGGAAGCAGGGGTCGATTACGCCCACGGGACGGGCCACGGGGTCGGCAGTTTCCTTGGCGTGCACGAAGGCCCGCAGCGGATCGCCAAGCCGGGCGGCGGGCAGGCGGGCACCGGGCAGGAATTGTTCGCCGGGATGATCCTCTCCAACGAACCGGGCTATTACAAATCGGGCGCGTTCGGCATCCGGATCGAAAATCTGGTGCTGGTCGAAGAACGCGCAATTGCCGGGATGGAAGGGCGCTATCTGGGGTTTGAAACGCTGACCTTTGTGCCGCTGGATCGCAGGCTGATCGCGCGCGCGCTGCTGACGGCGGACGAAATCGCGTGGGTGGATGATTACCACGCCAAGGTGCGCGCGCTGCTTTCGCCCCGGCTGGACGGCGATGATCTGGCGTGGCTGGAGCGCGAGACGGCGGCGCTCTGACAATCCCAAACCCGTTCGTCCTGAGCTTGTCGAAGGACTGCACTTCTTTTTCATGCGCAGTCCCGTGAAGAAAAGACGGCCCTTCGACAAGCTCAGGGCGAACGGGGTGAGGTCAGGCATCTCTACTCGCTTGTCGCACTGCTTGTGTTCCTATAATGTTCCTTCATCAGCGAGTCGCGAACTTACGGGAGGAACACAGATGATCGGCTATGTTACGGTTGGCACCAATGATTTGCCGCGCGCGGCGGCGTTCTATGATGCGATTGCCGCGCATTTCGGGGTCGGGCGGATGATGGAGTTCGACAGCTTCATCGCCTGGGGATCATGGGGCGGCGCGCCGGGGATCGCCGCGACCAAGCCGTTTGATGGCCAGCCCGCGAGCGTAGGCAACGGGGTGATGGTCGCCCTGCAGGTCGAAAGCCCGGACAAGGTTGATGCGATCCATGCCACCGCAATCGCCCACGGCGCCGCCGACGAAGGCGCGCCCGGCCCGCGCGGGGATGACGGATTTTACGCTGGTTATTTCCGCGATCCCGATGGCAACAAGCTGAACGCGTTCTGCATGGTCGCGCCTGCCGAAAGTTGAGGCTGGCCGGCGCAGAACCGGCCAGACCCTTCCTTGATCGCTCCAGACCCCGCCTTGCCCGATGTTTCACGTGAAACATCAGGGCGGGGCGGGGCAGGATCAGCGCATCAGCCCGCCGATCAGGTTGCGCACAAACCGCCCGACAATCGGCCCGGCAAGATCGGTGGCAATCGACCCGGCGGCCGAGGTCACGCCCGATGCGACCGGATTGGCGCGGCTTTTCTTGCCCAGTATTTTTGACGCCGCCATCCCCGCCGCGCCGCCCATCGCGACCTTGGTTCCGCGCGACATCGCCTTGCCCCACAGGCTGGGGCTTTTGCGGGGCTGGCCGCGCACATCCTCCTCGCCCCGCGCCTCGACCTCGGTTGCGGTGGCGGCGGCGTCGGCGGCTTTGGCGGCGAGCACTTCCTCGGCGCTTTCGCGGTCAACCAGGGTATCATATTTGCCGTCCAGCGGGCTGACTGAATGATTGCGCGCTCTTTCGGCGTCACCGGGCCAAGCCGCGAGCGCGGCGGCTTGATCAGGGTGCGCTGGACGATGGTCGGCGCGCCTTTTTCATCCAGCGTGGAAACCAGCGCCTCGCCCACTTTCAACTCGGTAATCGCCTCGGCAACATTCAGATCGGGATTGACGCGAAAGGTTTCAGCCGCCGCCCTGATCGCGCGCTGATCGCGCGGGGTAAAGGCGCGCAGGGCGTGCTGCGCCCGGTTGCCCAGCTGGCCTGCAACCTTTTCAGGGATATCGATCGGGTTCTGGGTGACAAAGAACACCCCCACCCCCTTTGACCGGATCAGCCGCACGACCTGTTCGATCTTGTCCATCAACGCCTTGGGCGCATCGTCGAACAGCAGGTGCGCTTCATCGAAGAAGAACACGAGCCGGGGCTTTTCCGGGTCGCCGATTTCGGGCAGGCTTTCGAACAATTCGGCCAGCAGCCACAGCAGGAACGTGGCGTAAAGCTTGGGGCTGCGCATCAGCTGATCGGCGGCGAGCACATTGATATAGCCGCGCCCCTTATCGTCCACTTGCAGGAAATCATCGATTTCCAGCGCCGGCTCGCCAAAGAAATTGCCCGCCCCTTGCGCCTCGAAGCTGAGCAACTGGCGCTGGATTGCCCCGACCGATGGCCTTGTGACATTGCCATATTTGCCCGACAATTCCGCCGCGTTCTCGCTCGCCCATTGCAGGATTGCCTGCAGATCCGCGAAATTGAGCAGCAGCAGGCCGTTTTCATCGGCATGGCGAAAGACGATCTGCAACACGCCTTCCTGCGCCTCGTTCAGATCGAGCAGCCGGGCCAGCAGCAGCGGCCCCATTTCCGAAATGGTGGTGCGGATCGGGTGGCCCTGCTCGCCGAACAGATCCCAGAAAATCACCGGATTATCGGCATAGGAATAATCGGTGATGCCGAGTTCCTTCGCCCGCGCCTCAAGGCTGGCGGCGTGTTTGAAGGTCGGCGATCCCGGCATCGCAATGCCGGACAAATCGCCCTTCACATCGGCGACAAACACCGGCACCCCGGCGGCGGAAAAGCTTTCGGCGATACCTTGCAGCGTCACGGTCTTGCCCGTCCCGGTCG
>JBGSKN010000219.1:0-2648 GCA_041741215.1 Erythrobacter sp.
CCGCCTGCTTGGCCAGCCGCCGTTGGCGCCAGCGCGACGGTGCGCGTTCGGTCAGGCTGAAGCGCGACCACGCCAGGCCAAGGAACAGCGCCGACCATCCCAGCGCCAGCAGGCGGTTGATCACCAGATTGCCTTCAAACGGGATCAGCCGGCTGTTCATCTCTGCCGCCGTCCAATAACGCGAAACTTCGCCAATCGCGCCAATCGCCATCGGTTCGAACCGGGCAACCGCGTCCTGATATTCAGGCTGATTGCCCAGCACGGCGCTGGTAGTAAGATAACCCATCACAAAAACGAGCACGCCGATATAGCTCGCCAGCATCGACCGCGTGATCGTGGCAAGGCTGAACAACAGCGCCGATGACAGGATCAGGTTGGGGATGGCGATGACAAGGAACGGCCAGGCATAGGCGGAAAAGCCCCCCGGCCCCACGGTTTCCGGGTCAACCCACGGCATCGCCGACCCCAGCGCAATGCCCAGCGGCACCGCCATGAAGCCAAGGATGGCGATCACCAACCCGCCAAGGAACCGCCCGGCCAGAAACTGGCTACGCCCCACCGGAGTGGCGCGGATCATCGGGCCGAACCCGGTCACATCATCGCGCACCACCGCATTGGCGACGAAGGAGGTAATCACGAACAGGTAGAACAACCCCAGCAACGCAAGCGCAATGGTGATCGCGAAGGGCGAGTTTTCATGCACCGCGCCGGGCGTGCCGATGCTGACATTATTGCTTGCCGCAATGCCGAAGCCGAGCAGGAAGAAGATCGCCACCGCCACCCAGAACACCGGGTTTTTGAGCTGGTAACGGATTTCAAACGCGGCGATTGACGCTGTCAGCATGGCGGGCGCTCGCATCAGGCTGCAACAGCAGCGGCGGGGCGGCGGGTTTCCGCCAGCGTCGCGAAATACACATCCTCAAGCCCGCCTGTAACCGGCGTGAAGCCATCGGGCTGGCTATCGCTGAGCACGTGGACGACGATCTCTCCTGCAAAAAAGCGATGCGAAATCACCTCGTGCGCGGTCTGCATTTCGGGCAATTGCTGATGCGCGATGGTGCGTTGCCAGACCCGCCCGACGATCGATCCGATCAATTCACGCGGCGGGCCTTCCAGCTGCAACCGCCCTTCTGCCAGCACCGCCATGCGCGGGCACAGATCGGCCACATCATCGACGATGTGGGTTGACAGGATAACCACCACATTCTCACCAATCCCGGCGAGCAGATTGAGGAACCGGTTGCGTTCTTCGGGATCAAGCCCGGCGGTGGGTTCATCGACAATGATCAGCGCCGGATCACCGATCAGCGCCTGCGCAATGCCGAACCGCTGGCGCATCCCGCCCGAAAAGCCCGCGATTGCCTTGCCGCGCACCGCCCACAGATTGGTCTGATTGAGCAGGTTCTCGACCACGCCGCGCCGATCCCTGGCATCATTAATGCCCTTCAAAATCGCCATGTGATCGAGCATCTGATAGGCCGAAACGCGCGGGTAAACGCCAAAATCCTGCGGCAGATAGCCCAGCGTGCGGCGCAGCGCATCGGGCTGCGCCAGCACGTCGATATCACCAAACCGGATCGTGCCAGCGGTGGGCGCCTGCAAGGTGGCGATGGTGCGCATCAGGGTCGATTTGCCCGCACCGTTGGGGCCTAGCAGCCCGAACATGCCCTTGGGGATCGACAAGCTCACATCGTCGAGCGCGCGGGTGCCGTTGGGATAGACGTGGCTGACGCCGCTGAGTTCGAGCATGATGATCCCCTGTTAAACCGGTGTTCGCGTCCGTGGTCTTAAACGACTGACGACAGACGCAAAGCTGTATTGGCGGTGTAGCACACGCGGTTGCCCGACGCGCCTGCCGTTTGTCGATCCGGGTCAGGCGTCGGTGGAACTGCTGCCTGTTCCGGCGATCCTTATGCGTTCCCCACCACAAAACACGCCGCCCCCATCAGCGCCCCGGCCCAGCGATTGGAACGGAACCGGGCGAGCGGATTGGCAGGATCGCCCGCATCCAGCGTCGCCGCCTGCCACGCCAGATGCCCCGCCACCGGCAACAGCGCCAGCAAGGCCAGCGGATCAGGCCGGTAAAGCCAGATGCCCAGCCCCCACAGGCCAATCGCGCCCGCGTAAAAGCCCGCAATGCCCGCCTGCACCCGCGCGCCCATCGCCAGCGCCGAGGACCGGATGCCGACCATCGCATCATCCTCGCGGTCTTGCAGGGCGTAGATCGTGTCGTAGCCGATCACCCAGCAGATGCACCCGGCATAGACTGCGGCAAGCGCATCCCAGTTATCGAGCCGCAACTGCGTCCAGCCGACCAGCAGCCCCCAGTTGAACACCATCCCCAGCCACGCCTGCGGCCACCAGGTAATCCGCTTCATAAAGGGATAGGCCGCCACCAGCGCCAGGCTGCCGAGCGCCACCAATTGCGCCTGCCAGCGCAGTTGCAGCAGCACGGTGAGGCCGATCAGGCACAGCGCCAGTAGCCAGACCCAGGCGCCGCGTTTCGACACCCGCCCGCTCGCCACAGGCCGCGCTGCGGTGCGCGCGACCTGCGCATCAAGTTCCGCATCGACGATGTCATTATACACGCACCCCGCCCCGCGCATGGCGATGGCACCCAGCAGCAACCAGCCAAGCAGCGCCAACTG
>JBGSKN010000220.1:0-24363 GCA_041741215.1 Erythrobacter sp.
ACGATCAAGACCGCCCGATCAAGAAATCGAACGGCGCATGGACATATTTCGGTGCCGACCTCGCCTATCATATGCAGAAGGCGGAGGCCGCCGACGAGTTGATCGACATTTGGGGCGCGGATCACGCGGGCACGGTCAAACGGATCAAGGCCGCCGTTGCCGCGCTGTCCGAAGGCGAAGGCCGCCCGATCCCGTTCGACGTCAAGCTGGTGCAAATGGTGCAGCTGATGCGCGGCGGCGAACCTGCGAAAATGTCCAAACGCTCGGGCAATTTCATCACCATCGCCGATATGGTCGACGAAGTGGGCAAGGACGTGGTGCGGTTCACCATGCTGACCCGCAAGCCCGAAGCGCAGATGGAGTTCGATTTCGTCAAGGTCGTCGAAGCGTCGAAGGACAATCCGGTGTTCTATGTGCAATATGCCCACGCCCGGATCCGCTCGACCTTGCGTAAGGCCGCCGAAGCCGGGTTTGGGCCTGACGCCGCCGCGCTTGACCGGTTGGCGGACGAAGAAATCGCGCTGATCCGCCGTGCCGCGCAATTCCCGCGCGAAATCGAAGCCGCCGCGCGCGCGCGCGAACCGCACCGGATTGCGTTCTATCTCTATGAACTGGCAGGCGATCTCCATGCCTTCTGGAACCTTGGTAATGACCGGGTTGAAAAGCGCTTCATCGTGGAACAGGATGCCGCCCTGACTGCGGCAAGGCTTTTCCTTGCTACAGCAATCGGGCAAGTGATCCATAACGGGCTGGGCGTCTTGGGCGTCAAGGCCGTTGATTCGATGTAGTCGCTTGGGGGGAAGGGCACGAGGTTCGCCATGATCGATGCTGAGTATGAAGAACTGGACGAGGCTGACGGCGAGCTTGATCTTGCCGACACCGACAGCCTGCCGTGGCTCGAATCCGATGAGGAGGATGAACACGCAGGCGGGCTGGATACCGGGCAGATCCTGGGCTTTGCCGCGGCGCTCGTGCTGCTGCTGGGCGCGGTGGTTGGTGGGGTGTGGTTCTTTTCAAACAGGACGACGGGCGGCGATCTGGTGGCCGATGGCAGCGTGATCGAAGCGCCCGCCGGGCCGATCAAGGCCCGGCCCGATGATCCCGGCGGCAAGACCTTTGCCGGCACCGGCAGCGTTGCGCCTGTTGTCGGCGAAGGCGGCACGCGGCCCGCAGTGGTGGCTGACAAGGTGCCAACCAAGTCAGTGCCTGTGGCAAGGTCGACCACAGGTTCTGGCGGTGCAGCGACAGCGGCGTCAGCACCTCCTGCTGCGCTTCAGGGCGTCGGCGTGCAGCTCGCCGCCTATGGCACCCGCGCCCGCGCCGAACAGGGGTGGAACGACCTTTCGCGCCGCACTGACAAGCTGGCCGGGGTCAAATACCGGGTGGTCGAAGGCAAGGTCGATATCGGCACGGTTTATCGCCTGCAGGCGGTGGCGCCGGATCGGGCTGCGGCAGAAAAACTGTGCGCTGCGCTCAAGACAGACGGGCTGGACTGCCAGATCAAGTAAGAGCGTGGCTGATCTGCGGCCTGGGCAGGCTTTTCCCCGCTCTTGATGCGTCCTTGCCCTTGCTAGACGCCCGCTAGCCTGCGATTTTGCGGGCATGATTCCGGCAATCTTCGGCCTCGGCGGCCCGCACCTTACCGCTGATGAACGCGCATTCTTTAGCGCGGCCGATCCTGCGGGCTATATCCTGTTCGCTCGCAATTGTGTCGATCCTGAGCAGTTGCGCCGCCTGACCGATGATCTGCGCAGCATCCACGGACGTGATCGCCTGCTTGTTTCGATCGATCAGGAAGGGGGCCGCGTGGCGCGTTTGCGACCGCCGCATTGGTCGCCCTATCCCTGCGGCGAAGCATTTGATAAACTGTATCAAATTGCGCCCGCCAGCGCGATAGAGGCAGCGCGCGCCAATGCATTGGCGATGGCGCTGGAACTGTCGGCAATGGGGATCACGGTCGATTACCACCCCCCGCTCGACCTGCGCCTGCCCGGCGCGCATGACGTGATCGGTGACCGCGCGCTGGGCAGCAATCCGATGCAGGTGGCGGCACTGGGCCGCGCGATCCTTGACGGGCTGGCGGCAGGCGGCGTGGCAGGGTGCATCAAACATATGCCGGGCCACGGGCGCAGCAATGTCGATACCCACAAGGCGATGCCGGTCGTAACCGCGAGCGCTGCTGATCTGGAGGCAGACATCGCCCCGTTCCGCGCGCTTAATCATGCGCTTATCGGCATGACCGGGCATTTGCTGTTCCCGGTGTGGGATGCGCAAAACCCGGCGACGCTATCGCCCGCCATCATCCGCGATGTCATCCGCGGGCAAATCGGGTTCGATGGCCTGCTGCTGACCGATGATATCGACATGGAGGCGCTGGGCGGATCGATCCCCGAACGTGCCGCCCGCGCCCATGCTGCGGGTTGCGATATCATCCTCAATTGCTGGGCGAAAATGGCTGATATGGAGGATATTTGCGCAGCGCTGCCCACCATGCCCGAAATCACCACCAACCGGCTTGACCGGGCGCTGGCGAGCACGCGGATTGCCCCCATGATTGCCCCCATGATTGCCCCCGCGATTGCGCCCGAACATGCCGAATTGCTGGCGAAACGCGATGAATTGCTGGCGCTGACGGGAGCGGCGGCATGAACGAGGTGGCCGAACCTTTCATGTTCCCGCAGGCCGATATTGCCAGGCCCGATAGCGATGCGCTCTATCTCGAACTCGATGGCTGGGAAGGCCCGCTCGACCTGCTGCTCGATCTGGCGCGGCGGCAGAAGGTCGATCTGCGGCAAATCTCGATCCTCGCGCTGGTCGATCAATACCTGAGCTATATCGAACGCGCCGGTGCGCTGCGGCTGGAACTGGCCGCTGATTATCTCGTGATGGCGGCGTGGCTCGCCTACCTCAAATCAGCGATGCTGCTGCCCAAGGCGGAACAGGAAGACCCATCGCCCGAAGAACTCGCGCTGCGGCTGCAATTGCGGCTGCAACGTCTGGGCGCGATGCGCGAGGCGGCGGCGCGGCTGATGGGGCGTGACCGGATCGGGCGCGATGTGTTTGTTCGTGGGCTTCCCGAAGGCCTGCGCACCGATCGCAAAATCGTGTGGCGCAGCGATGCCTTCGCGCTGATCCAGGCCTATGGGCAGGTGAAAGCGCGCACCGCGCCGCGCATCTATCATGTCGCCAATCGCCCGGTCATGACGCTCGACAGCGCGCTGGAGCGTGTTTCCGCGATGCTGGGCGTGACGCTCGAATGGATGGATATCCGCGATTTCCTGCCGCCCCATGCAGAGCCTGCGCTGCGGCGTTCGGCGCTGGCATCAAGCTTTGTCGCCGCGCTGGAACTGGCGCGGCGCGGGCGGGCGGAACTGGCGCAGGATGGCGCTTTTGCCCCGCTGCGCATCCGGCGGTTGAAAGAGGCGGCGGCCCGATGAACGGCACGCTGGAACGCGCGGTTGAGGCGACCTTGTTCGCCTCCGAAGAGCCGATGACCATTGCGGCGCTGGCCGTGCATCTTGGCGGGGTTGAGCCTGCCGAACTGCGCGATGCGCTCACCGCGCTTGAAACGCATTACGCAGCGCGCGGGGTGCATCTGGTTGAGCGCGGCGGGCGCTGGCATTTTGAAACCGCGCCCGATCTGGCCCATCTGCTGCGGCGCGAAAAGGAGCAGGTGCGTCGGTTAAGCCGCGCGGCGACCGAAGTGCTGTCGATCATCGCCTATCACGAACCCGTCAGCCGCGCCGAAATCGAATCGATCCGCGGAGTGCAGACCAGCGCGGGCACGCTTGACGTGCTGATGGAGGCAGGCTGGGTCAGGCTGGCGGGCCGCCGTGAAGTGCCGGGGCGTCCGGTAATCTATGCCACCACGCCCGAATTCCTCGACCACTTCGGCCTCGCCAGCCGCCGCGACCTGCCCGGCATCGACGAATTGCGCGCCGCCGGTCTGCTCGATCCGGTCGACGATGCGCTGGAGGAAGCGATGCGGTTCGATCCGGATGACGCCAACGCAGAAGATGATAGCGCCTGACCGCCTTATCCTGCTACTGCCCAACCGTGCTGCCGGGTGGTATCCCGGCGACAAGGCCCCTATATAGGGGGTGTATCCCAACACGAGTCTCGCCCCATGAATATCGGTATCTGGCAAATCGCAATCGTCGCACTGGTCGTGCTTGTCCTCTTCGGGCGGGGGCGCATTTCGGACATGATGGGCGATTTCGGCAAGGGTATCTCCAGCTTCAAGAAGGGCATGAGCGAGACTGAGGAGCCTGCACCCAAATCCCGGATTGAACCGCCTGCGCCCGCCGCTGCGCCCACCGAAACCCCGGCTCCGGCGGACAAGAACGACAACACCAGCGCGTAATTTTCGCCTGAAGGAGGCGGCTGGCCGCACCGCACATGTTCGATATCGGCGCCGCAGAATTACTGGTCATCATCATCGTCGCGGTCGTTGTGATCGGGCCGAAAGACCTGCCGCTTGCGATGCGGGTGGCGGGCCGGTGGATCGGCAAGCTGCGGCGTGTCTCGGCGCATTTCCGCAGCGGCATCGATACGATGGTGCGCGAAGCCGAGCTGGAAGACATGGAAAAGAAGTGGAAGGCGCAGAACGAGGAAATCATGCGCCGTTCGGCTGTGCTGACCGAGGATGAGGTCGCGGCCAGCTCCGATGCGGCGCTGATGACCGGGCCGCCGCCCCCCGATACGCCGCCCCCTGAAACACCAGCCGGGCCTGCGTCCAAAACCCCACCCAAAGGCGGCGACCATGATCAAGATTGACGATCTTGATGAAAGCCGCGCGCCGCTGCTCGATCACCTGATCGAACTGCGCACCCGCATCATCCGCGCGTTATTTGCGCTGGCGGTGGGGTTTGGCGTGTGCCTGTATTTTGCCGATGACATTCTGGGCTTTCTGGTGTGGCCGTTGAAGCAGGCGTTCCCCGATGGTGAGGGGCAGCTGATCTTTACCCGCCTGCCCGAAGTGTTCTTTGTCGAACTGAAAGTCGCGCTGTTTGCCGGGTTCATGGTCAGCTTTCCGGTGATCGCCAACCAGCTCTGGGCGTTTATCGCGCCGGGGCTTTATGCGCGCGAAAAGAAGGCGTTTCTGCCGTTTCTGATCGCCACGCCGGTGCTGTTTCTGGGCGGCGCGTCGCTGGCCTATTTTGTGGTGATGCCCACCGCCTTCCGGTTCTTCCTCGGGTTTGGCGGGGAAGCGGGGGGGATGCAGCTGCAGGCGTTGCCGAGCGCGGGCGAATATCTCAGCCTGGTGATGCAATTCATCCTCGCCTTCGGGCTGACCTTTCTGCTGCCGGTGCTGTTGCTGTTGCTGCACCGTGCGGGGATCATAACCCGCGCGCAAATGGCGGGCGCGCGGCGTTATGTGATCGTGGGAATCTTTGCGATTGCCGCGATTGTCACGCCGCCCGATCCGGGATCGCAGGTCATTCTTGCGCTGCCCTTGATCCTGTTGTTTGAGGCATCGCTGGTGCTGATGCGGTTGCAGGAACGCAAGGTCGAAGCCGGGCGCGCGGCCGACACTGAAGAACAGGCGGCGGCGGAGTAGGGTTACTCCCCGCGCATCTTCACCCCGCCGATCCACACCTCGATTACCTGCGTGGCGCGGATATCATCGGGCGATGCGAGCAGCGGGTCACGGTCAACAAACAGGAAATCGGCGCGTTCGCCGGGGATCAGGCGGCCAAAGCGCCCCTCGGCAAATCCGGCATAGGCCGCGTCCGATGTGAACCCGGCGAGCGCAGTCTCGCGGCTGACGGTTTCCTGCGGCAACCACCCGCCGAAAGGTTTGCCATCGGCGTCGGTGCGGCTGATCGCGGCGGCAAGGCCCGCAAACGGATCGGCAGGTTCCACCGGCGCGTCCGATCCGAAGGCAAGGCGCCCCCCCGCAGCGATGATGCTGCGCCAGGCATAGGCCCCGCCCAGCCGATCCGGCCCCAGCCGCGCTTCGGCCATTGTCCGGTCGGATGTCTGGTGGAGCGGCTGCATCGAGGCGATGATGCCGTGCTGGCCGACCCGCGCGATATCCGCCGGATCGATGATCTGCGCGTGTTCGATCCGCCAGCGCCGGTCGCCGGTGTAGCTTTCCGAAAGCTCCTCCACTGCCGCCAGTACATCGGCATTGGCGGCATCGCCGATGGCGTGCACGGCGGTCTGGAAATTGTCCATCGCCGCGCGGCTCATCAGGTTGCGCAATTGGGCGGGGGTGAGGAACGCCAGACCGCTGGTGGCCGGCTGGTCGGCGTAAGCTGCCTTCAGGCTCGCCCCGCGCGATCCCAGCGCGCCATCGAGGTAAAGTTTGATTCCGCCCATCCGGAGCCTGTCGTCATACAGCCAGCCGGTCGGCCCAGGCCCGGCGACAAGTTCGAGCGTTTCGAAACTATCGGCATAGGCCATGATCCGGATACGCAGCCGCCCGGCATCGCCTGCGCGGCGATAAGTGCCCCAATCGGCCATTTCGGTGCCCATATCGGCCACCGCCGTCACCCCCTTGGCCAGCAGCACTTCCTGCGCGCGGAAGAAGGCGAGATCGCGGTCTTCGGCGCGCGGCGGGGGGACGATGCTGGCGATCAGGCTGATGGCATTGTCCTCGAACACGCCCGCAGGCTTGCCGCTGGCATCGCGGATAATGACCCCGCCCGCAGGATCAGGCGTTTTTGCGGTCACCCCGGCAGTGGTGATCGCCAGCGTGTTGCCCCAATTGGCGTGATTATCCGCGCGTTCCAGCCACACCGGACGATCCGCCACCACCGCATCGAGTTCAGCCGCCGTGGGGAAGCGGCCCAAGCCCCACTTTTCCTGATTCCACCCGCGTCCCAGAATCCACGGGCGGCCGGGGTTTTCATCCGCAAATGCCTTGATTGTCGCCAGCGCATCATCAAGCGATGTGGTGTCCGACAGGTCGAGCGTCATCGCGGCAAAGCCGATATCCATCACATGGACATGCGCATCGATCATGCCGGGGATCATCACGCGCCCGCGCCCATCCAGCCGGAAATCGACCTGCGGGCGTTCATCCCTGCGCCCCAGCACTTGCGTGACCTTGCCATCATCATCGAACACCAGCCCGGTGAAGCGCAGCACCTTGCCGTCCGCATCAATCGTCGCGCCGTCGACATTATCGACCAGCGTATCGGCCAGCGCAGGGGCGGCGAGGGCAAGCAGCGAGGTGGCGGCCAGAACAGACGTGAGTGTGCGGAGCATGGTTTTCCTTCGAGCGCGAGGCCTGATGCCCAGAGGGACTATCGCCTTCGCGCGCGCCTGCCAACACCTGTGCCGGTGCGAAATTCGCAAGCGAGCGATTGCCCTTATCTGTCCAAGCCTCTAATCGCCGCTCACCATGTCAACCCAGCCGCTATTCGCCAGCCCCAAAGGTGCCGCCGCCAGTCCGGCCGACCTGACCCTCGACACCGTTCGCGCCGCCGCCGCGCGGATTGCTGGCGCGGTGGTCGAAACGCCGATGATGCATTCGATCACGCTGTCGGAAATTACCGGCGCGGATATCTGGCTGAAGTTTGAAAACCTGCAATTCACCGCCGCCTTCAAGGAACGCGGCGCGCTGAATGCGCTGCTGCTGCTGAATGATGAACAGCGCAGCCGCGGCGTGATTGCGGCTTCGGCGGGCAACCATTCGCAGGGCCTGTCGTATCACGGCACCCGGTTGGGCGTGCCGGTCACCATCGTCATGCCGCGCACCACGCCGACGGTGAAGGTGATGCAGACCGAAAGCGTCGGCGGCAAGGTCGTGCTCGAAGGCGAAACTTTCGACGAAGCCTATACCCACGCCCGCCAATTGGAAATCGAACTGGGCCTGACCTTTGTCCACCCCTTCGATGATCCCGATGTTGCCGCAGGCGCTGGCACGGTGGCGCTCGAAATGCTCGCCGTGAAACCCGATCTTGATTGCATCGTCACGCCGATTGGCGGCGGCGGGCTGATTTCGGGCATGGCGACCGTGGCCAAGGCGTTGAACCCGGATATCGAGGTTGTCGGCGTGCAGGCCGGGCTGTTCCCGTCGATGTTCGATCGGATCAAGGGCGAAAGCCATGATTGCGGCGGCGATACGCTGGCCGAAGGGATCGCGGTCAAACAGCCGGGCGATTTCACCGCGCAGGTGATCGCGCAAAAGGTCGATGATATTCTGCTGGTGGATGAACCCGCGCTGGAAAAGGCGGTGGCGTTGCTGCTCCAGATCGAAAAGACCGTGGTCGAAGGCGCGGGCGCGGCAGGGCTGGCGGCGGTGCTGAGCAACCCTGCGCGGTTTGCGGGCAAAAGCGTCGGTCTGGCGCTGTGCGGCGGCAATATCGACACAAGGCTGCTCGCCAATGTGCTGCTGCGCGATCTGGCGCGGCAGGGGCGGCTCGCGCGGCTGCGGATCACCTTGCAGGATCGCCCCGGCGCGCTGTTCAAGGTGATGCGCCTGTTTGGCGAACACAACGTCAATATCATCGAAATCTATCACCAGCGGATTTTCACCACGCTGCCGGCCAAGGGCCTGATTACCGATATCGAATGCGAAGCGCGCGATGCCGATCAGGTCGATCGGCTGGTCGAAGGCCTGCGGGCCGAGGGATATTCGGTGCAGCCGGTCGAACTGGCCTGACCGGCACGGAACGGCGGCCTGCAGCGGACGGCGAAACGGCCCGATCCAGGCCATCTCAGGTGATTTTCATGCGACGGGCCGTGCATTCCCCCGCATAATTCGCGAGGATTAATGGTTAAGGGACTTTAACCGGGGGGCCAGTGCAGGCATAAGATTTTCTTAACGCTTGCACCGACGCGATTCACGCGTGAAAAGGATACGCCCTACCCGTGACGGCACCGATCCGCTTCCCCCGGTTTTTCGTGACCAGCCCGGCCCCGTGCCCCTATCTGCCGGGGCGCAGCGAACGCAAGGTCTTTACCGAGTTGAAAGGCCCCCACGCCGATCAGCTGAACGAGGCATTGGGCAGGATCGGGTTCCGCCGCAGCCAGACGGTGGCCTATCGCCCGTCCTGCCTTGATTGTCAGGCCTGCGTTTCGGTGCGGGTGGTGGCTGGCGCATTCCAGCCTTCGGGCACGCAAAAGCGCGATCTGAAACGCAATGATGATCTGATCGTCACCGAATGCCGCCCGTGGGCGACTGATGAACAATTTGATTTACTGACGAAATATCTCGGCGCGCGCCATCCCGATGGCGGCATGTCGACGATGGATGAACTCGATTATGCCGACATGATCGAACATACCCCGGTGTCCAGCGTGATCACCGAATATCGCGAACCGGGGCCTGGCGGACGTCCGGGCCGGCTGATCGGCGCGTGCCTGACCGACCGGCAAGGCGATGGCCTGTCGATGATCTATTCGTTTTACGACCCCGATCATGAAACCCGCGCTGGGCGCCGTGTGGGATTGGGCAATTTCATCATCCTCGATCACATCCGCCGGGCCGCGGACGAAGGCCTCCCCTATGTCTATCTCGGCTATTGGGTAGAAGGCAGCCCGCGCATGCAATACAAGGTGCGTTACCGCCCGCTGGAACGGCTGACCCGTGAAGGATGGCAGTTGATGGACGGGCAGGAACAGCAGCGGTTGATCGCGGCGGCGACCATGCCGCGCCAGCCGCAGGACGCGCCGCTGATCGGTGCGCGGGGCAAGGATGGCCAGCCTGTCAAGTTTCCGGAAAGCTGAGATCGGCCGCTTTTTCAGGCTTGCTCTCGCACTCACCGCAGGATTGGGTCAGGGCGCGCTGGCGCTGACGGCTGCGCCGGTGGCGGCGCAGGGCGTGCCAGCCGATGTTGGCACCTCGGCAGAGCCGCCGGATGAGGTTTTGCCCGCCCCGGAGACTGTGCCCGAACCCGAAGCTGAACCAGAGCCATCACCGGTTCCGCTGTCGCTGGACGCGCTGATCCCGGTTGAAGCGGTTGATGACCCGGAACCCTGGGCGGCTGCTGGTATCGCCAATCCGGCCGCAGCATCCGGCGAAGCGGCCTTCGCGCTCGATACCTCCAGCCCCTCGCTTGACCCCGGCTTGGCCGGGCTTGCCCCCCGGTCAGACCCGGCCTTGATCGGTGACATTGACGCGGTTTTTGCCGATCTGACCCTTGATCCGCCACCGCCGCTAGCGCCTGATCCTGCGCTTGAAGCGCTCGCCAGCATTGCCGCGCCGGTGTTGGCCGAACTGCCCGAACTTGCCGAAACACAGGTCGACAACAGGCTTGTGCTGGCGCTGCCGACAGCGCCGGATGCCTTCCCCGAACGGCGTGAATTTCTACGACGGTTCAGTGACTTGTCGAACCTGCGCCAGACCGGTGATGATCCCGGATCGGCGCCGCAGGTGGCCGCCAGGGCCCGCGCGGATGAAGAATTGCTCGGCAATATGCTGCGGGCTTACGGCTATTATGATGGTGACGTGGTGCGGCAGCTATCGGGCGGTCGCCGCGCGCGGGAAAATGGCGATGCTGAGGCCGACAACATAGCCACCCAACCCAGCGTCCGGTTCGACATCATGCCCGGAACCCGCTACAAATTTGGCCGCGTCGATCTTGGCGCGCTGCCCGCTTTGCCCGAACCTGATGCCAGCCGGTTGATGGCGGCATTCGCGATTCGGCCGGGAGATCCGCTTTATGCCGACCGCATCGTCGAACGCGGGATCGAACTGCGCGTGGCGCTGGGCGAAAGCGGCTATCCCTTTGCCAATATTGGTGAACCTGAACTGCTGATCGACCACGCCCGCAGCGAAGGCGATCTGACGCTGGATGTCCTGCCGGGCGGTAAATATGTGTTTGGCGAGGTTGTCAGCAGCGAACCCCGGTTCCTGTCCGGGCGGCACCTTGGGCGGATCGCCAGGTTCGATCCCGGCGATGGGTTCCAGCAAAGCCTTGCCACCGACCTTCGCCGCGCGATCATCGCCACCGGGCTGGTGTCCAGCGTCACCGTCTCCCCGCGCGAAACCCGTGCGCCGGAAGGCGATCAGCCGGGCGAAGTCGCGCTCGATGTCGGCTTCGAACGCGCGCCGCTGCGCACCATTGCGGGGGCCATCGGGTATGGCACCGAGGATGGCTTGAAGCTTGAAACCCGCTGGGAACACCGCAACCTGTTCCCGCCAGAAGGCGCGCTGCGACTGCGCTCTATTCTCGGCACGCGAGAGGCGCTTGCCAGCATCGGGGTGCGGCGCAACAATTTCCTCGGCCGCGATCAGGTGCTGAACGTTGATCTGTTCGCCAGCGATATCACCACCCAAGCGGTGGATTCGCGCGGGTTCGGGACACGCGGCACCTTCGAGAAGGTGTCGAACCTGCTGTTCCAGAAACCGCTGAGCTGGCAGATTGGCGGGGAGCTGCTCTATACCGACGAACGCAATCGCACCGTCAAACTTGCGCCCGGTGCCCCGCTGCCGCGCCAAAGCTTTCTGATCGGCGGGATGTTCGGCAGCGTCACGCTCGATGGCAGCGATGATCTGCTTGATCCCACCAGCGGATACCGCGCGACGATCTATCTCGCCCCGGAAATATCGCGTTCGCAAGGGGCGGAGGCATTCTATCTGCGCGCGCAGGGCGATGCCAGTTACTATCAGTCGCTGGGGTCGACGGTGCTGGCCGGGCGCGTGCGGGCGGCGACCATTCAGGGTGCGGATGCTGGCGATATTGCGCCTTCGCGGCGGCTTTATGCAGGCGGCGGCGCGTCGGTGCGCGGGTTCGGGTTTCAGGGCGTTGGCCCGCGCGATTCGGTGGGCAATCCGATTGGCGGGGCATCGCTGGTTGAATTCGCGCTGGAGGCACGGATCGATACGCCGCTGTTCGCCGGTGCGCTTGAAGTGGTGCCGTTTATCGATGCAGGTTCGGTGGGGCGCGGATCGACGCCCGGCTTTGATGAAATCCGCGTCGGCGCCGGGATCGGCATCCGGTACAAGACCACCTTTGGCCCGATCCGTGTCGATGTCGCTACCCCGATCAATCCGACCCCGTTCGATAGCCCGGTGGTGGTCTATGTCAGCCTTGGTCAGGCGTTCTGATGGCGGATATGCCCGATCCTGCGCCGCCGCCCGCACCATCGTCCCGCCGCCGCTGGGGCAAGCGGCTGGGGTGGGCGCTGGCGCTGTTGCTTGCCCCGCTTGTCCTGATCGCCGGGTTTCTGGCCACGCCGATCGGCAAACGGGTTATAGCGGATCAGATTGCGGCGGCTGCTCCGGCATCGGGTCTGCGCTTCACAGTCGGGCGGATTGAAGGCGATATCTACAACAAGGCGGTGCTGCGGTCGGTTGAGGTAAGCGACCCCAAGGGCGTGTTTCTGACCATTCCCGAAGTCCGCCTGGACTGGCGGCCGCTGCATTGGCTGTGGAGCGGGCTTGATATTCGCGAGGTCACAACCTTGCGCGGACGGCTTGAACGGCTGCCCGAATTGCTGCCGGGCGATCCCGATGCACCAATATTGCCCGACTTTGATATCCGGGTGGACAGGCTCGCGATCGAAGATCTGGTGATCGCCAAGGGGGTGGCGACCGAGCGTGATGAACGCGCCAACCTGCACGCCAGGATCGACATTCGTGAAGGCCGCGCGCTGATTGATGCCAAGGCGCAGCTGGGCGCGCAGGATCGCATTACACTGCTGCTGGATGCAGAGCCCGATGGCGACCGGTTCGATCTTGATGGCGATTATCTTGCGCCCGCCAAAGGCGTGCTGGCCGGGCTGGCCGGGTTTGAGGCGGGCTACAGCGCCAAGCTGGTCGGGGACGGAACCTGGGCGCACTGGCGCGGGGTGGCAGTGGCGCGGCGCATTTCGGCATCGGCCAATGGCGACAGGGTTTCAGCCCCGGTCGCGGCCTTCCAGATTGCCAACGATGCTGGCCGCTATGGTGTGCTGGGGCAGGTGCGCGCCGGTTTGGGCGACCGGACATTGGCCGCACGCGTGCTGGGCGATCAGCTATCGCTGGCGGCGAACTTTGCTCTCAAGGACAGCGTGATCGAAGGGCGCATGGCGGCTGTATCCGATGCGATTGACCTGCGCAGCGGCGGGGTGGTCGATCTGGCGGACAAGGCGGTGGACGGCGCGCGGGTGATGCTGACCTTGCGCGATCCCGATCTGCTGGGGGAAGGGCTGCGGCTGGAGAGTGCAAAGCTGGCCGCCAATCTCAGCGGCGATTTCGATGATCTGGCGATCAAGCACCGGATTGATGTTGCCCGGCTGCAATCCGGCGACGTGACGGCCGATGGAATGGTGCAGGAAGGCCTCGCGCGCTTCAATGGCAGCGCGCTGTCAGTGCCGATGGCGGTGACGGCAGAGCGGGTCACGACCGGGATTGCGCTGGCTGATCCGCGATTGGTCAAGGGGCAGATGGGCGGGGTGCTGGTCTATGATTTCGCGCGCCAGCGGCTGGATGCCGATAACGCCCGGATCACCTTTCCCGGCCTGGATGCGACGCTGGCGCTGCGCGGCGATGTTGCCGCGGGTGCCTATGCGCTGACCGGCCCGATAAGCGCGCGCGGGCTCACGATCGATGGCGCGGGCAATGTCACCGCCAATGCCAGGATCCTCGCCAGGTTCGGCCCCGCTGCGCCGTGGAGCCTGAGCGCCAGTCTGGCGGGCGTGCTGGACGCGGTTGGCAATCCCACCATCGTCAATCTGGCGGGCGAGCAAATCCGCTTTGACGGCGCGCTGGATATGGGCGCAGGCCAGCCGTTAGTGCTGCGTGAGGTGGCGATCAGCTCGCCCCGGCTCAATGCGCAGCTCGACAGCAAAGTGGTGCCGGGTAGCGATGGCACGCGCACCGCGCTGACCGGAAGCGGGCGGCAGGCGGATTATGGCCCGTTCACCTTCGATGCCGAAATCGCCGCCGATGGCCCGCGCGCAGTGGTGGTGCTGGCCGATCCCTTTCCGGCCGCAGGCCTCAGCGATGTGCGGGTGGCGCTTGCGCCAGACGAGGGTGGCTTTGGATTTGATGTCACAGGGCAATCCGTGCTTGGGCCGTTTTCGGGCGCGCTCGCACTGGCCCTGCCCGATGACGCGCCAGCCCGGATCGCGATCAACCGGCTCAACATCTCCCGCACCAATGTTACCGGCACCCTCACCCTTGGCGAGGCAGGGGTGGCGGGCGATTTGCGGCTGGCGGGCGGCGGGGTTGATGGGCGCGTGAACTTCCGGCCGCAGGGTGCAGGAGCAGTGGGCTTTGCACTCGATCTGACCGCACGCAATGCGGTGTTCGCCGGGCCTACCCTTGTCCGTATCACCCGCGCAGATGTAACCGCCACCGGGCGCTTTGCCGACGGAAAAACGCGGGTCGATGCCGATATCAGCGCGGCGGGGTTTGAATATGGCGCGCTCAATATTGCCAATCTGACGGCCAGGGCGGCGATTGATGATGGACGCGGCAAGGTAACGGGGGCGATTGCCGGACGGCGGGCGGATCGCTTTGCGCTCAATTTCGATGCCACGGTCGCGCCCGAACAAATCGCTGCCGCGGTGCGCGGGGAATTTGGCGGAGAAGCAATCAGCATGCCGCGCCGCGCGGTGCTGACCGCGCAGGAGGATGGCGGATGGCGGCTTGCCCCAACGCAGATCGGTTTTTCGCGTGGTTACGCCATTGCCGAAGGCAACTTTGGCGGGGGAGAGACCGCGCTGGAATTAAAGCTGGCGCGGATGCCGCTGCGACTGCTCGATCTGGCGGGTGCGGGGCTTGGGCTGGGTGGGCGGCTGTCGGGCGTCATTGATTACCGCCAACAGGGCCGCGCGCCGCCATCGGCCACCGCGCGGGTGCGGATTGACCGCTTCAGCCGCGCCGGGCTGGTGCTGTCGTCCAAACCGGTCAATGTGCTGGGTGTCATCGAACTTTCGGCCGAACGCCTGACTGCGGCAGGGCGCCTGCTTGAAGGCGATGCACGGCTTGGCGATGTGGCGGTCAGGATTACCGGGCTGGGCGCGGACGGTGCCCTGATTGACCGGCTGACGAACGGACGGCTGGATGCGCGGCTGGCGTTTGATGGCGCGGCGGAAACGCTCTGGCGGCTTGCCGCAGTTGAAGCCTTCGACCTCACCGGCCCGGTCACGATTGCCGCGCGCGCCACCGGAACGCTTGGCGAACCGCGCATTTCGGGCACGTTGGCGAGTGACAATCTGACGCTGGAAAGCGCGGTAACGGGCACCCGGATCGAAACGGTGGCTGCGCGCGGGCGGTTTGCCGGATCGCGGCTCGAACTCACGCGCTTTGCCGGCAACACGCGCGGCGGCGGAACGATCAGCGGTAGCGGCACTGTTGATCTGGCCGGGATCAGTGCAGGGCGCGGTCCGCAGCTTGATTTGCGCGCTGCGGCAAAGAATGCGCGGCTGCTGGATGCCAACGGGCTGGAGGCGACCATTACCGGCCCCTTGCGGATCGTCTCCAACGGGCAGGGCGGGACGATTGCCGGGCGCGTGACCATCAATCGCGCGCGCTGGGCGCTGGGCGTCGCAGCCGAAGATCTCGCCCTGCCGCAAATCGCCACGCGCGAAATCAACGGTGAAGGCGGGGGCGGGGGCGGACGCACGCAGGTGTCGGCCAGCAATGCGCAATGGCGCTATCTGGTCAACGCTTCGGCCCCGAACAGGGTGGCGGTGGAAGGCATGGGGCTGGAAAGCGAATGGGGGATCGACATCGCGCTGCGCGGCACGGTGAGTGATCCGCGCATCGGCGGCAGCGCGCGGCTGGTGCGCGGGGATTATACCTTCGCCGGAACCCGGTTCGACCTCACCCGCGGCCGCATCCTGTTCGACGCCAATGAACCGATTGATCCGCGGCTTGATATCCTTGCCGAAACATCGCGCAGTGGCACCAATGTCGATATTGCGATCACCGGTAATGCCCAGTCGCCAGCGATTGCATTTTCGAGCGACCCGGTTTTGCCGGAGGAAGAGATTTTGTCGCGGCTGTTGTTTGGCGGTTCGGTAACGTCGCTGTCAGCGACCGATGCGGTGCAATTGGCAGCCGCGCTGGCGGCGCTGCAGGGCGGGGGCGCAGGCCTTGATCCGATTGGCGAGCTGCGGCGTTCGATCGGGCTGGATCAGCTGCGGATTATCGGTGCCGATCCGCTGATCGGGCGCGGCACCGGAATCGCGCTGGGCAAGAACATAACCCGCAGCCTTTATGTCGAACTGGTGACCGACGGGCGCGGATACAGCGCCACGCAGGTCGAATACCGCATCACCAGCTGGCTGGCGTTGCTGGGCACGGTATCGACCATCGGGCGCGACAGCGTGCTCGCGGAAATTTCGCGGGATTATTGAACAGCGCCTGCACGCAGGTCAGGAAAGATACAGTTCCGCCTCTGCCGCGCGGCGACGCACAAGCCCTTTGAGCACGCGTCCGCCCGCGCGGTTCCAGCGCGCAAATTCGCGCGCAGCCCCCTGATGATCGCCAGCAATATGCTTTTTGGTCAGCGTTGCGCGGGCAATTGCACCAGTGTTGTAATGGAAACTGACCAGCGCATCGAATTGCGGCTGAGTGGTGGGGGCTTCCCCCAGCGCGCGCGCAACATTGGCCGCATAGCGCGCCAGATCATCGGTCAGGCGCGCTTCGCATTGCGCCTGCGTCCAGACCGTGCCGCTGGCAATGCGCCCGCCGTGCACATGGTCGCGGCCCGTTGCGCCCCAGCCGATGGTCCACGGTTCGGCTCCGGTGCCGGGATCGGGATAGGCTTCTACCAGTCCGTCGGTGCGCAGTCGTGCGCAGCCTTCAAACCGCTTGATCAGGGCGATTCCGGCTGCGCTGATGGAAGGCGGCGGCGCGGCGTCGGCGCCGTTCATCAGGCGTCGAACAGCGGCGATTAACGGGTTGGGCGATTGATGCAGCATGGCAGGGGCCTCGTATCTGGCAGGATGGAAAAGCGAGGCCGAGGGATTAGGCACAATTTTGCTGCGTAGGAAAATGCGCAATGCGGATGGGGCTGAAAAGCATGCCGATAAGGGCCGCCCGCAGGCCGGGGATGCCGCCTGCCTTGTCAGTCTGACTGGCTAGAAACGATAGGTTGCCGAAGCGCGGAAAACCTGCGCGTTGGCAGTATCGCGCCCGATGGTTGTGTCGAAACCAACGCCAAACTGCGCCCGCCCCTGACCGAACCGCGCGCCAATCCCCAGCTCCATCCAGCTCTGGTCGGCTTTACCGATCGCAAAATTGGCGTTCGGGCCAGTTCCCTGCGCGAAGTTGGCGGCCAAAAACTGCGGCCCATCATCCAGCTCGAACACCGCCTGTGCGCTGGCGTTGATCTGAACCGCGCGGGATTCCCGTTTGAAATCAGCCCCGACCCGCGCCTGCGCGCTGTTGAACCTTTCGCGCTCCACCGCCAGCGCCAATGTTCCGCCGCTTTCCCGTGTGGATGCAAGATCAACGCTGGCATAGCGGCCTTCGATGCCGGGCGAAATCGTGCCAAACCCGGTATCAATGTCATAAGATACGCCGAGCGCCCCCGATATCAGCAGATCGTTCGACGACGAGACCAGCTTTTGAACGGCGCCGAGAAACTGCACCCGGCGGGTGGTATCAAAGCCGGTGCTGCCGATGCTGAACTGACCATCAATCACCGCGCCGCCATCAAGTTTGCGGCGCATATAGAGCGAGACCGCGTAGGTATCGCTGTCGACATCCTGATCGAGCGGCGTCTCCGCCTCTAGCGCGCTGTAATAGGCTGACAGGCCAACCATCGTGCTGTCATCCGGGTGAAATTCAAGCCCGCCCGCGATGGTGAAGCCTGATACATTGGTTTCCTGCTGGAATCCGGGGAGCGAATCCACATCACCGGAAACCGCGCCGCCCGCCAGGAAGATTGCCATGTTTTCAGGCAGATTCGCCTCGCTCAAACTGGTGTCTTCGTCGCCCCGGAATGCCATGACATCTGCGCCGGGTGTCTGGCCGACCGGCGAAAGCCCCGATTGCAGCAGATTCAGCGGCGCTCCGGTCACGGCGATCTTGCCGCCCGCCGCGCTGGCACCGGATTGGCGCAGCCGCGCCGCGTTGAAGTTTTGCAGCAGGTTGATCATCTGGCCCGAAAGCGACCGCACCGCCTGTTCGTTCACCGGTGCCAGCCGGGTGAAGGCGCTGCGGATCGTTTCGGCGGCGGCGAAGTCAAGGCCGAACAGATCAGCCAGCGCGCCGTTGCCGCGGTTCTGATCGAACAGCTGAGCATAGGCTTTTTGCGCCGGATCATCGGCATCGATAATGGAGGCGTAGCTTGCTGCTTCGATCTCCATCAGCACGGCGTTTGCTTCATGGAAGAAGGTCTGGCGGAGGATCGCAGAGATGCTGGTGTTCGTGAAGGTGCCGCTCACCCCGCCATCTGCGGTGAGGATGGTGAACCGCTGACCGGTTCCATTGACCTGCTGGCTGATGCCGCCGCCAAGCCCGACGATGCCGTCGACATTGGCGATCCCGGTCACGGCGATCCGGTCGGACGCGCCGCTACTGGAAATATCGGCGAGGAACGTCGTGCCCGACGACATCACCAGATTGCCATCAATCGTCAGCGTTCCGGTTGTCCCCATCGTGCCGGGCGAAAACACGCCGGTGATGCTGGTCAGGAACGGCGTAGTGATCGTGCCGGTGCCTTCGAGCATCCCGGCGAACAGCGTGTAATCGCCCTGCGAAGCCAGCGCGCCGTTGACGTTTACGCGCCCGCCGAACTGGTTGATGTCGATCAGCGAGGTCAGATCACCCGCCGCGCTGATAGCGAGACCGGCATTGCCGCGGACGGTCAGCCTGTCGATGGTGACGTTGCTGGAAAGCGTGGTTGTGCCGGTCTGGCTCAGGATGACGTCGAAATAGCGTGGGCCGACGTTGCCATCGGGATCGCCGCTGATAACCGGATCGATGTTGTCCGGCACAAACCCGGTTGCGCCCGGCAGGCCATTGGCGAGCGTCGGCGCGGGCAGGGGATCGTTCGCCGCCTCAAGCGCGGCGGTGCCAATGTCGACGCAGAAATCGTCAGGGTCTTCGAATTCGACACAGACTGCGCCGAAATCGCCCTCGGTTCCGCCCCGGCCCAGTTCGGGCGTGGCTGGCAGGCCGTTGATCACCGCGCCGTTCGCATCGATCACCCGATAGGCTGGATCAAGCAGGCTCACCCAATGATCGGCGTCTTCCCAATTGCCGTCGCCCGCTCGCGCGCCGACATAGCGATAGGGGTTGGCTTCGGCGATAAATTGCCAGAACAGCGACAGCGGTTGAAAAAAGCTGGTTGTGCCCAGCGAACTGAATGGCTGATCGCCGAAGAACCGCGATCCGCCCGACAGCACGCCAATCACCAGGTCTTCGTCCGAAAGGACGTTATTGGCCGCATCAAGGATCAGCGGGCCACCCGAATCGCCGCCCGCCGTGGTGCCTTCATTGGGCAGCGCATCGTCGCGGTGGGCGTTGATATCGAACACGATATCGCGGTTCTGCGAATCGAAATCGAGCTGGTATAGGTTCTGCGGCAACTGACCGGCAGAGCCGCCGAACAGCACCGCATTGCGATCATCAAGCGACAGGAACCCGCCGAGCATGTTTTCCGCTGCACGGCGTCGGAAATCGATCCCGCCCACAGCGCCCTGAACCGCATTGCCGGTCGCGCCGAACCCGGCGATGTTGACGTGATAGCCAGTTCCGCGAACAGGATCGATCACAGTCGGGGCAGGCAATGTGCTGAACAGCACCGCCCAGGCCGGGATATTGGCGGCTGGGGTATCAAGGCTTGCCAGCGCAATATCAGCTTCGATAAAGCCCTGTGCAGCCGGGTTTTGCAGCGAACGCGGATCGTAGAAGATGCGGTTGATGTTGAACACTGCCAGATCGGGATTGCTGGCGAAATTGTTCGCGAACCAGTTCTGGAAGCCGGGCAGCGCATTGACGTTGAACGAAAATGCGGCCGGAATATTGTCGGCGTTGAAATCGGTGGCGGGAACATCGTTCACGCAGTGCGCCGCGAACAGCACGGTGCGTGGATTGATCAAGGTTCCAGTGCACACAAAGCCATCGGCGCGGAAGAACATGCCGACACCGCGAAAGGCTTCTTCGTTGTCGACGATGTCTTCGGGCGTGGTGTTCTCGCCCGGAACCACGGCCAGCGCCGGGCAGGCGGTTGCCGCGATCGCAAGTGCCAGCGCGGCGGTGCCTGTCCGAAGTTTATCGCGGCTGGTATCGAACATGATCGCCTATGCCCCAAAAGGGGCAAGGTTGCGTTCCGACCTTGCCCTGCGGCGTTACCTTATCGGTGAGGCCGCTGCTGGCAATTGCTAAATGTGCTCGTGCTTTAAAGGGTGCGTTGCGCGATTGCCTCACCGCAGCGCCAGTAATGCGGTGTAGCCGCAATAGAGCGCCACCAGCAACGCGCCCTCGATCCGCGACAGCCGCCATCCGCTGCGCAGTTGCACGATCAGCAGTGCTGTGACGCCGAGCATCACCCAGACATCGATCCGGGCAATTTCGGCTGGCACTTCAATCGGATGGATCATCGCGGTGAGGCCCAGAATGCCGCACAGGTTGTAGATATTTGACCCCACGACATTGCCGAGCGCGACATCGCCATGCTTGCGGATAACCGCGATCACGCAGGCGATCAGTTCGGGCAAGCTGGTGCCGATCGCAACCACCGTCAGGCCAATCACGCTTTGCGAAACCCCCGCCGCGCTCGCCAGCACGACCGCGCCGTCAACCAGCAACCCCGCCCCGAAAATCGCGGCGGCAAGCCCGGCGACGATCAACCCGCCCAACACCACCGGGCCAGTATCCGGCGGAACCGGGCGATCACCCGCTTCGGCTTCGTGGCGGTGCGCTTCATCGTCATCGGATGCGCTTTCGGATTTGTAGGCCCACCAGATATAGCCGGCCAGCGCGCAGAACAGGATGGCGCCCGGCACGATCCCGATCACGCCCAGCATCACCGTCCCCGTCGCCAACAGGGCGGCGGCCCCCATGGCGATCGAATCGCGTTTGAACGAAGCCGGGTTGACCGCGAGCGGAAAGATCAGCGCCGATATCCCCAGCACAAGCAGGATATTGGCGATGTTCGATCCCACCACATTGCCAAGCGCAATACCCGGCGAACCGGCCATCGCGGCCTGCACGCTGGTGGCCAGTTCCGGCATCGAGGTGCCGAAGCCGACGATGGTGAGCCCTGCGAGCAACGGCGAAATACCAAGCCGCGCCGCCATGCCCACCGCGCCGCGCACCAGCAATTCTCCGCCCAGTGCCAGCAATACCAGCCCCCCGGCCACCAGCAGAATTGAGTTGGTCATGATTGTTCCTGAAACCGTGATGCAAGCCCCGCCCATAGCCGCGGCCCCGTGCCGATGAAAGCGTGACTCGCCTGCAAAAAGGCCGCCCGGATCACCGGACGGCCCTTTTATAGATGGCAGCAAAGTCTTGGTTACATGCTGTAATACATATCATATTCGACCGGACACGGGGTGGTTTCGGTGCGCATCACCTCTTCCCACTTCAGTTCGGCATAGGAATCGATCTGATCCTTGGTGAAGACGTCACCCTTGAGCAGGAATTCGTAATCCGCCGAGAGCGAATCCAGTGCCTCGCGCAAGGAACCGCACACGGTCGGCACTTCGGCAAGTTCAGCCGGGGGCAGATCATACAGGTTCTTGTCCATCGCTTCGCCCGGATGGATCTTGTTCTCGATCCCGTCCAGCCCCGCCATCAGCAGCGCGGCGTAACACAGATACGGGTTGGCCATCGCATCGGGGAAGCGGAATTCGACCCGCTTGGCCTTGTCGCCCGCGCCGTAAGGAATGCGGCACGAAGCCGAACGGTTGCGCGCCGAATAGGCCAGCAGCACCGGCGCTTCAAAGCCCGGCACCAGCCGCTTATAACTGTTGGTGGTGGGGTTGGTGAAGGCATTCAGCGCCTTGGCATGCTTGATCACGCCGCCGATGAAATAGAGGCACATTTCCGACAGACCGGCATATTCATTACCGGCAAACATCGGCTTGCCTTCTTTCCAGATCGAAATGTGGGTGTGCATCCCCGATCCGTTATCGGCCTTGATCGGTTTGGGCATGAAGGTCGCGGTCTTGCCGTAAGCATGGGCGACCTGATGCACGACATATTTGTAAATCTGCATCCGGTCAGCGGTCTGCACCAGCGTGCCGTAGGTCAGGCCCAGTTCGTGCTGCGCGGCGGCGACTTCGTGGTGGTGCTTGTCGCAGGGCAGACCCATTTCGAGCATGGTGGTGACCATCTCGCCGCGGATATCCACCGCGCTGTCAACCGGCGCGACCGGGAAATAACCGCCCTTGGCGCGCGGGCGGTGGCCCATGTTGCCGCCGTCATATTCCTTCGAGGTGTTGCCCGGCAATTCGATGTCGTCGATCGCAAAGCCCGATCCGGCATAGCCATCTTCGAACCGCACGTCGTCGAACATGAAGAATTCAGCCTCTGGGCCGACATAAACGGTGTCACCGATCCCGGTCGACTTGAGGTAGACTTCGGCGCGTTTGGCGGTGGTGCGCGGATCGCGCGAATACCAGTCGCCGGTTGACGGTTCGACGATGTCGCAGTTGATGATCAGCATTGGCGAGGCGCTGAACGGATCGATCCACGTCTCGGTCAGATCGGGCTTGAGGATCATGTCGGATTCGTTGATCGCCTTCCACCCGGCGATCGACGATCCATCGAACATCAACCCGTCTTCAAGCTCGTCTTCGCCCATCACGCCTGCGACCATGGTGAGGTGCTGCCACTTGCCCTTGGGATCGGTGAAGCGCAGATCGACCCACTCGATTTCCTCGTCCTTGATCAGCTTGAGGACGTCTTTTGCTTTCGACATTTGTGTAGTGCCTCCGGATAAAATCTAGGCCGGCCCGCCGCTCTGGCAGGGCTGGAGAGGGTGAAAAATCAGATCGCGTCGTCGTTGGTTTCGCCGGTGCGGATGCGCAGGGCGCTTTCGATCGCGGTGACGAAAATCTTGCCGTCGCCGATCCGTCCGGTCTGCGCGGCGGCGGCGATGGCTTCGACCACGCGTTCGGCCTGATCGTCGGATACCACCACCTCAAGCTTCACCTTGGGCAGGAAATCGACGACATATTCAGCGCCGCGGTAAAGCTCTGTATGGCCTTTCTGGCGGCCAAAGCCCCTGGCCTCGGTCACGGTGATGCCGGACACGCCGATTTCGTGCAGCGCCTCCTTCACCTCGTCGAGCTTGAAGGGCTTGATGATCGCTTCGATCTTTTTCACGTTTTCCCCATCCTCGCCTAGCTGAATGCTGACCAATTCTTAACAAGAATCGTGCCAAACCTGTTTGTGCTGAGCTTGAACGATCTTTGCCGCAGGGTAACTGCCGACACCGGATGTCTTTCGCCGTTGGGGCGGGGTTAGCAAGATTATGGTGCGCCGCGCAATGGTGCACAGCATCTGATCGCACCTTGCCTATATTTTAAGCAGCGGAGCGGTGATTACAGGCGCAGACCGGTCGTTTCCGGCAGGCCGCACATGATGTTGAGGTTCTGGATCGCCGCGCCCGATGCGCCCTTGCCGAGGTTGTCGAGCACAGCAACAAGCCGGGTGTGCCAACCGCCCTGGTTGCCGAACACATGCAGTGTCATCGCATCCGAAGGCGGTGCGCTGCGTTCAAGCAGAATCTCGCCAACCGGGCTGTCATCCGCGACCGCAATCACCCCTGAACCTTGGTAGAAATAGCGCAGGGCGGCGCGCAGGGCGTCGGCGGCCGGTTCGCCAGCCATCGCGCCCAGATGCAGCGGCACTTCGACCACCATGCCGCGATAGGCCGGAACCACCGCAGGCGCGAAGATCACCCCGTGTTCAAGGCCGGCATAGGCCTTCATTTCCGGGCGATGCTTGTGCGCCATGTCATAGCCATAGGCCCGGAACGCTGGCGCGCCTTCGGCCTCGAAACGGGCGATCAGGGCATTGCCGCCGCCCGAATAACCGCTCACCGCGTTGACGGTATAGGGCCAGTCTGCGGGCAACAGCCCGGCGCGAACCAGCGGGGCGACCAGGGCGAGAAAGCCGGTGGGATAGCAGCCCGGATTGCTCACCATCTGCGCATTGGCGATTTTGTCGTGGCCGATCAGTTCGGGGAAGCCATAAGTCCAGCCCTCGGCCACCCGGTGCGCGGATGATGCGTCGATGATCCGGGTGGCCGACCCTTCGGCCAGCTTGACCGCGTCCTTGGCCGCGTCATCCGGCAGGCACAGGATCGCGATATCGGCAGCGTGGAGCGCATCGCGGCGCGCGCTTTCGTCCTTGCGCTGAGCGTCGTCGAGCACCAGCAGTTCAAACTCGCCGCGCCCCTGCAACCGTTCGCGGATTTCGAGGCCGGTGGTGCCCGCCGCACCGTCGATGAACAGGCGGATCGCCATTGCTCAGGCGCCTTGCGGGGCGAGTTCGCCCGCCCGGCACCAGCC
>JBGSKN010000221.1:0-16399 GCA_041741215.1 Erythrobacter sp.
GGCCGAACCAGTCGAGGGCCGCCGGGGTGACGCGCGCAATCGCCCCGCGCGGAAAGCTTTTGAACGCATCAATGCTCGACGTCGCAGCCTTGCGGGCATCGCGCGCCGCCAGCACCGCATCGCCCATCACCAGCATCACCCCGCGCGCCCTTGCCGCCGGATCGCTCACCACCCGCACCGCATTGGCGAAATTGCGCATCCCGTCCGCCCCCACCGCATCGGCAGACCGCATCGCGCCGACCAGAACAATCGGCTTGCCTGCGGGCAAGGTGAGGTCGAGCAGGAAGGCGGTCTCCTCTGCCGTATCGGTGCCGTGGGTGATGATTACCCCGGTGATCGCCGGATCGCTCAACGCGTCCGCACAGGCCGCGTGCAGCGCCTGCCACTGCGGCCAGCCGATATCTTGCGAGCCGATCTGCGCGATTTCCTGAGGGATCAGGTCGGCTGCCAGATCCAGCCCGGCAAGATTTCCCAGCATTGCATCAAGCGACAGCCCGCCGGGCTGATAGGCCGCGCTTGTGGCGCTTACCGCAGCGCCGGCAATCGTGCCGCCGGTGCCAAGGACAAGGATGCGCGGGTTGGTCATGCGACTGCCCTACTCATCCGCGCCCGACAGCGCCAGCCCGCCACCACGCCACCATAAGGCAATTGCATTTGCGCCGCGGCGCGTTAGAGAGCGCAACCACGTCGTGGGGCGCTTAGCTCAGTTGGTAGAGCATCTCGTTTACACCGAGAGGGTCGGCGGTTCGAGCCCGTCAGCGCCCACCACAAACAACAGTGACTTAGTGCCAGGCACTCCAAGCTGTTCGCCGACCAGCGCAACCACATCAACGGAATCGAGAACTTCTGGAACCAGGTCAAGCGCCGCTTGCGCGGCTACAACGGCATCCCGCGCCAGCACTTCCACCTGTTCATCAAAGAGTGCGAATGGCGCTTCAACTACCGTCCCATCGGGCGTATGCAGAGCACACTGGCGCGCTGGTGGTTCAAATAATCCAAATAACCCTATCTATGTCAGCCCCTAAAACATTACCGCCTTTAGAAAACCTGCGGCGTTTCAGCTGTAAAAAAATGAGGCAGGGTTGCGCTGATTGGGGCGATGCGTCACTTGATAGTGGGGGGGGCGTAAAGTGAACGACGAGTCGAACTTTTACGAACAGCTGGTCAACGCATTGAAGCGGCCGGACGGCCCTACAAAGGAAGACAAGAAGCGCCCCGTGCACACCATCGGCATTGGCGCCTCAGGCAGCTTTGTCGCCTCGGACGTTGCCAGCCAATTCTGCAAGGCCGGCCATTTCCAGCGAACATCGACTAAAGATCCCGTCCCCGTCACGATCCGCTTCTCTAACGGTTCGGGCAGCGCGACCCAGCGCGATGGCTGGTCGGATTTGCGCGGCATGGCGATTCGCTTCCACTTGGGCAAGGATGGAAAGGGTCAGGAAGTCGCCGCCGATATGCTGACCATGAATTTGCCCGAGTTTTTCGCGCCGACCAAAGAGGACACTCTCGCCTTTTCCTTGGCTGTCCGCCCGAAGCGCTATCCGCGCGAATCGCCGTGGACGAAATTCATCCAGTTGCTCAAGCTCGAGTTGCCAAGGCGCAATCCCTATCCCGGAGAAACCATCAGTCCGATCCCTGGCGGCACGACATATGCCAACAAGCATGAATTCGCCCAACTCTCGGTGTTCCAGGATTTCGCGATCGGCGTACCGTTCAGCTTTGCGCGCCAGCCCTATCATGCAGTCCACACTTTCATCGTGACCGGAGATGATGGAACGCGGCGCTGGGTCCGCTTCAGTTGGGAACCAACGATCGGGGTTCTGAACAAAAAAGATTCTGACCCGATAGAGGATGACTTTTTAAGCGGTGAGCTTGGGCGCCGGTTGCAAAACGGGCCGGCGAAATTTTCGTTGATGATGGCTATCGGCGAAGCCGGTGACGATCTGAACAACTGTGCCAGGGCCTGGTCGTTCCATCGGCGGCGCGTGTTTATGGGCACCCTGTCGGTCGAGAAAATTGCCGAAGACCAATGGCTGAACAATGAGCATCTGAGCTTCAATCCGTGCCGGGTGGTGGAAGGTATCGATCTTTCAGACGATCCGGTCCTGCACGTCCGCCGGGGCACTTATGAAGTGTCGAGGCTGCGTCGCGGTGCCCCGCTTTGCCCATTTTCGAGGAGCTGAAATAATGGCGGATGATGGCGGTTGGCTGGGTCGCTTTGTCGACAGGCTGCCCGATCAGGGCTGGTTCAAGTTCCTCAGCACGCACGTTGTCGTGCCATTTTGGTGGTGGCGGGAGCCAAAGCCGAAACTGCCGGGCGGACCGCGCATGGCAGTGCAGCCGGGCGAGAGCCTGCAGCGCATGATGAACCTCATCATGCCGCTGAAGGACAAGACACCGGTCGGGCGCGCCCAGATCACCATGGCGCTGGGGCAGAACCTCGATACGCTTTATTCCGGGCTCGACAATGTCGGCACCATCCATTTCGCGCGCTTCATTATCGTTGAAAACAACCTCTGCATGATCTCCACCTATGATGGGGATTTCAGCAGTTATGTCCGCGACTTCATCGTCTCGATCGGCAGCGTCTTCGATGCCATTCTGGTGCACATCGAAGGCGGCGACGCAGTTGTGCCGACAAAGGAGCATGTCGAAGCCTTTGTCGATTGGGTGCACGACCGAGATCTGTTCCAGTGGCCCGATTTTGCCACCGATCTCTTCGCCCTTCAGGACGAGGCCATGGGCGTGCCGGCAGACCAGCCGCCGCATGAAATAACTTCGCTGTCGCGAGCGGTGGTGCTGCAGATGAAGGCAAATCCCAATTTTTCGCTGGGCAGCGGTTTCCGCTCCTACCCCGGCTTTTCGGCGGCCCAGATCCGCAGCAAATTTGGAGTGGGCTGGTGATCGACGAAACCACATCCGAGACCCTTGATCTCAGCAATATCCAGGGCAATATCCTCAAGGGCTATGGCAGCGACCTGCAATATGTCCGGCACATTGCCCTGGAAGTGAACGATCGCGCCGCCGCCCGCAGCTTTCTGGCTCGCTCGGTGGCGGGCAAGGATAGCGGCGTGCCGGCCATCACCCGCGCGACACTCTGGGCCGACCCGGGACCCGAAATCTGCTTCAATATCGGCATCACCTTCGAAGGCATGCGCGCGCTGGGTTTGCCGTCGGCGATGCTGGAATCCTTTCCGACCGAGTTCGTCGAGGGCATGGCGAAACGCTCGTTGAAGATCGGCGATTTCGGTGAAAGTGCAGCGGTCAATTGGGCCGCCCCCTTCGACGGCTCCAATCGCCTGCACCTAATCGCGACCGTCTATGCCAAAGACCGTGCGAGGCTGGGGCGGGTGCAGGCCGATATCGCCCGGGCGTTCAACGTTCTGGGCGAGCGCGACGGTTGGGCGCGCAGAGACGTCAATGTCCTCGGCCCTGCCTATGCCAACGACGGATCTCCCGACAATCGGGTGTTCTTTGGCTATGCCGACAGCATCACGCAGCCGCGCTTCAAGGTGCCTCAATATCCCGACCCGCCGACAACGCAGCCGATCGCGCCCTATGGAACCGTTCTGCTGGGCTATGAGACGCCGCTTGAAGGCGTTCGTTTCCGCGTGCCGATGAATGACGAATTAGGAAAAGATGGCACTTTCAATTCGTTTCGCATCCTCGCCCAGGATGTCCAGGCCTTCGAGGCCTATCTTGATGAGGCCGCCGGGCTGCTGATGCAGCTGGAAAAGGACCAGCATCGGCAAGTGCTGCCAGTTGACGGCGAAAAAGACATTCCCCACGTGAAAGATCGGTTCGGTGCCATTCGCGAATTCGTCGCCGCCCAGATTTGCGGCCGCTGGCGCAATGGCACGCCCGTTGACAAATGGCCTTACGCACCATTGCCCAATCCGACTCCGGAACAGCTTCACGATTTCGACTATGATGGCGAGTCCCCATGCCCGGCCGGGGCGCATATCCGGCGAGCCAGCCCGCGTGACGGGCAGATTGTCCAGCGCGCCGCAAATTATGCGCGGCAATTGGTGCGGCGCGGCATGCCCTATGGCCCGGATTTCGACCCGGCCAAACCCGACAAGGCAGAACGTGGGCTGCTCGGCAGCTTTATCGGTGCCAGCATCGGCGCTCAGTTCGAAGCCGTCATGTGCGACTGGATCAACCTCGGTCTCCACAACCCGGACATTACCCGCTTCAACGACCCGATGATCGGTGCAAATGCCACGGAAACCAGCGTCTTCGATTTGCGCCTGTTTGACGGCAAAAACTGTCGCCTGCGCGGCTTTCCGCGCTTCGTGAGAACGCGCGGCGGAGCATACACGTTTCTGCCGAGCATCAATGCGATAGAATATCTGGCAAAGCTGGAAGGCTGAGAAACGTCCTTGACGGGGTTTCGCTGCCAATAAAGCCGCCGGCGGCGACCGACTGTTGCTACGCCGCCGAAACCTCGGCAAGGGCAGTTTCGATGCGCGTCAGAATGGCCGAGGGGCCGCCCATCTGGAAGATGCGCCGCGCTTCGGTCAGATGCATTGCCGCTTTCGCACGCTGCTTCTTGCGCTTGTAAAGCAGGCCCAAAATCATCTCGGCGCGCGCAATATAATGCCCTTCGGGATCGAACTGCCGGTTTGTCTTAACCTGCGCCACCAATGCCTCGATCCGCCCGACGCCAAAGAGCAGCACTCTCGCCAACGCCCGGAAATTCCTGACCAGCACGCTGAGCGAGGCTTCGCCCTCACCGGACATTATGGCGAGGTAGATTTCGCACAGGTAAAGCCGCGACCAATCGGCGGCTGCCATAAAGCCCTCGGCCTCGCGGTGCGCAATCGTCGTCTCGATCGAACGCAAACCCTCATCGATCCGTCCCGCGGTGACCATCGCAACGGCCAGCCAGCACTCGGGGCCAAGGGCAAAAAGCCCCCAATCGCGCTCTTCACAGCCGGTCACCCAGCGCTGGATTCGCTCACCCGCGCCCGGACGATTGAGCGCCACCAGCACCGATACCTTTGATGTTTCAGCGATGGTTTTCTCGAATTCGGCGCGCGAAACGCTGATCGCCTGTTCGGTCCAATCGAGCGCTGGCTCGTAGTCATCGCAGGTCACAGCGACCAGCGCCTTCATGGCCAGGCCAAAGCCCTGGCCGCGCGGATCATTGGTCGATGACCCGAATTCAATCGCACGCTCTGCCGCTGCAAGCGCCTCGGCCACCCGCCCGCGGGCCATTGCGTCATAGGCATCGATGCAGAAATACAGGTTGGTCAGATAGGCATCATCGATTTTGGCCAGCTCGGCTTCGGCCTCAGCACATTTGGTGCGATACTCATCGTTCGGAATTGGCGCGCAATAGGTCGAAACGGTCAGTTCGGCGACCAGAGCATAGGCAGAGGTTAGCGGGTTGCCGAGGCGCGCGGCCATAGCCGACAGTTCTTTGCGCACCCGCAGCGCATCGAGATAACGCGCCGCCCAGACCAGGCAGAGAGAATAATGGTGCAGGAATAGAGCGTGATGATGATTGTCACCAATCCGGGCCAGGATCGGCAGCGCCTTTTGCGCCAGCGCGATCATCGCCGTCAGCCGCAGTGAGATATTGCAGCACAGGCCATAAGTTGCGACAAATCCGGCAAATCGCTCGTCGCTAGTGCAGCTTGGGTCCCGCTCATAGATTTCCAGCGCATTGCTGAAATAGCGTTCCGCCTCGTCGAGCGAAAACACCCCAAGGCTTCGTGTCCCGGCCATTACGAGAAAGGTGAAAGTCGGCCCTACACGATCGGTGTGGCTGTAGTGGTAGGCCAGCATGTCGGCGACTTCAGCGAGCCGGCCTTCGCTGCGCTTTTCCTGCGCCTCGGCGATTTTGAGGTGTAGCTCCGTCTGTTTGGCGTTGAGCAGGCGCTGATAAACCGAATCGCGCATGAGGATGTGCCGGAAAACATAGCTGGAGGACTTGGCCTCGCGATAAATCAGGTGCTGTTCCTGCAATCGCAACAGCGCGGCGCCGACATCGGCCGGCGAATCAACTACCAGCGCCAGCAGACCCGGATCGAACCTGCGCCCGATGACTGCCGCCGCCTCAAGCATCGCCCGGTCCTGTGGCAGCAAGGCGTCGGTGCGGGCCGTCAACAGGCCCTGCATTGTCACCGGCAGTTCGCTTTCCCCCGTGACCGCAGCGAAATCGGCCTTGCCGGCCTCGACCCGCAAAGCGCCCTTGTCGATCAGGAACCGCAGGATTTCTTCGCCGAACAGCGGATTGCCACCAGCCCGTTCGGTAACTTCCTGAACCAGATCGTCCGGCAGCGATTTGACGCCCAGCCGGGTCTCGGCGAGCGTCCTGATGTCATCGGGTCCAAGGGGTTCGAGCGACAGGGTCAGAACCTTGGGTTTGCCGACCCAGCGCGGCGTATAGTCTGGCCGGCGCATCAACAGGATCAGCAGGTTGGGCTGCACGCCATCCTGGATCAGCGTATTGAGCAGTTCCTCGGAAGCGCTATCGATCCAGTGCGCATCCTCGATCAGCATCACGACCGGGCCTGCGCGACACGCCGAATTCAACAGGGCCAGCAATAGTTCGCGCGTGCGCAGGCCTATCAGCACTCCATCGAGCCCGGCCAGCCAGGCATCGGGCGCTTCCAGACCGAGCAAATTGAGCAGCAGGGCCCGGTGCTCTAGCGAGTCCAGCGTCGATGCCATCAGGCCGGCCTTGATCTTCAGACCGATTTCGCCCGGTTCATCCTCAGGACGAATCCTGAAGGCATCGCGTACCACTTCAAGAAAAGGCAGGAACGGCGTTTGTCCACCATTTGCGGCGCAGTGACCAGTCAGTACGGTATTGACGCTGTCGCCAAGCCCGTTGACAAATCCAAACACCAGGCGGGTCTTGCCCAGCCCGGGTTCGGCAACGATATCGATCGCATGGCCACCGTCCCGCACTTCGGCCAGCGCGGCGCGCAGGGTCAGCAATTCGGCCTGGCGACCGATATAGGGCGTCAGGCCCTGACCCAGCGAGGCGTCGAACCGGCTGGTGCCGTCGCGAATGGCAATGACCCGCCATAGTTTCTGCGGCTTGCTGCGGCCCTTGATTTCGTGCTCGCCTTCAAAGCTCATATCTACAAGCCACTCGACGAGCCGCCGCGTCGTTTCGCAGATGACACAGCCGCCCGGCTGAGCGAGCGATTGCAGCCGCGAGGCGAGGTTTACGGCATCGCCAACCGCCGTAAGGGCGGCATTGTCGCCTTCAACCGCAGCTATGACCGCCATGCCGCTGCTGATCCCGGCGCGTATCATCGGGCGCTCGCCATAGCGCGCCTCAAAATCATCCCCCGCCTTGGCAAAGGCAGCATGGATGGCAAAGGCGGCGCGGCAGGCGTGCAACGCGTCATCCTCCTGCGAATCTGGAATGCCGAAGACTGCCATGATGCCATCGCCGGCATAGCTGCGCACTGACCCGCCATTATCGCGGACGGACCCGGTCAATATGTCATGAATGGCGCGAACAAACGGCAGAGCCTCTTCTTCGCCAAGCCGCTCGATGGCGGCTGTGAAGCCCGCCATGTCTGCAAACAACACTGAAACCGGGCGCCGCTCGGCCTGCCGTGAAGCCGCGTTGCCAGTTTCAGCTATGGTGGCCACACCATCAGACAATTTCACACCTTCCGCCATCGCCGCTTGCACCACCGCCAACTGCTTCAACGGTCCACCTTATTCGGTCGGCCAACGGGCCGCACAAAATCTGCTTCAGAATGTCGATGAATGGGAGCGCGCCGTCGTTCATGGCTACAAGACCTTCGGAAGAGCCAAATCTTTCAGCAAACAGTCGCGACGCCAATTCCATAGCCAGTTCCGCCACAAGGCATAGTCAAATGACTGTCTATATCAGTTAGCGGCAGACGTGAAGCGATTCAAACGCGCGGAGCTAACCAGTCGCTTTCTTCAAGCACTGCTTTCTGTGCGCGACTCCCGATCGGGCAGCCCCTCTGCCAACAGGTCCTGACCCCAAGTGTTTGGTCCCGGCATGTGATGGCGCAGATTTGTCATCGTCACAATCAGGCGGATCGCGTCCGGCGAAGAGTGGGGGCAGCGGAACGGATTCTTCGCCGTGTTCCTCCGTCCGGGCTAGCGGCGCACCCCGGGCTCGGCCATCCATTTGACACTGCCCAGGCCGCGTGTGCCGTCAAAGGCGAACAAGACTTCGCCCGTGCGAGCGGTTCCAAACACAGTGGTTACTCTTCCAGCGTAGCTGTGGTGCAATGCGAAGGCAGGCGGACCTTCGATGATAAGCGGGCGTCCGTCCGGGCGCTCTCGGTCAAGCGGGGACAGATCGGGCCAGCCGGGCTGAGCGATGGACGGACAGATGGTGACCGGTATTTCTTTGAAGCTGCCCGATGCCGCAACATGGACATGCCCACAGATAATCAACTTGACTTGAGCCTGCCCGGCCAAACATTCGCCAAAGCGCTTGACCCAGTCTGCGTCAGGGGCAGGATCGATCCAGTCCAGTCCGATCGCTATCGGGGGATGATGTATTGCAAGCAGGGTCGACAGGTGGGCTGTCGAGGCCAAGTCCCTCGTCAATTGTGCAGCGCGACCTTCGTCGAACCAGCCACCATGATGAGGTTCAGCGCTCGTATCGGCCAGAACCAGTGCCCATTCCTCGAATACGTGCACTCGCCCGGCGCGAAACCCGCAATCGGGGGCTTCGGCGAGCGATGCAGAAAATGCCTCGTTCCTGTCATGGTTGCCGAGCGTGGCTGTCCATGGCAGCGCCGCTTTGGCCATCACATCTATGAACAGGCGATAGGATTCCAAATCGCCATGCTCCGCAATGTCCCCGGTGACGACTATCAGGTCAGGTTTGCGACCAAAGCCGAGTATCGTATCCAGCACCTCCTCAAGGCGCTCCCGATTGCCTCCACCGATCCGATCACTGGGCGGGGTGACATGAAGATCGGATAGCTGGGCGATCAACAAGCTAAATTCCTCAACGATGCACCCGGCGGCGGAGGATTCCGCCCATGGCTTCGCGCGCACTGGATGTAACGATGAAGGCCTTGGGATCAATGCGATTGACTGTTTTGCGCACGGTCGGCACCTCCAGCCTCGTCACAACTGTCGAAATGATATCGACTGGTTCGCTCTTGTCGAAAGCGCCAGGCAAGAAGCCGCGCTCGCCTTTGTACACCGTGATGCCGCGCTTGAGTTCGAGAACGATGGCTTCCTTGATCGCCTCGCTGCAGCCGGAAACGATTGTCATGCTCGTGTATTCCTCGATCCCATCGACAACAAAGGCAGCCGTTCGCGATGCCGCATAGTAGGTCAGCGTGGAGTAAAGTGCGGTCTCGATGCCAATTCCGATTGCCGCGACAGCGAAGATCAGGATGTTGAGGCCGAGAATGACTTCACTGGTTGTGAAAGCAAGCTTGCGTTCGGTATACAAAGCCAACACTTCAATGCCGTCGAGAGCAGCGCCGCCACGCATCGCCAAACCGAAACCCAGTCCAAGGAACACGCCGCCAAAGATGGCTACTAACAACAAATCAGAAGTGATTACGGGATAGGGAACAAGCAAAAGGCAGGCACCGAACCCGATTACCGTCCAAAGCATTCTTAAAGCAAAGGCGCGACCGACCAGCTTGGCTGCAGCAAAAATAAACGGGATGTTGAATGCAACGATCACATAAGCGATGTTTATATGTGTGAACTCGTGCACCAGAAGGCTAACGCCGGTCACACCGCCGTCAAAAAACCTGTTGGGGATCAGGAAACCGCGGAGTGCAAAACCGGCGAGTGCTACGCCGATAGCGACTGTCAAGAACGCTTGCAGTTTTGACTTCAAGGAAACCGCTTGCACTTATGCTACCCCCCGGTGCTTCGATCACGATATCGCTCGATGCGCAGGCGTTATAGCTACGGTTATGCAAACGGACAACGCCGGTGCAACTATCTGAGTTACCATGCTCATATATTCGTGGAAACGAAGCGCCAACAAGCGTTTATACCAGCGCGATAAGATTCTAACGCATCACGCGCCGGAAAGCGCGGGGGCCGCTCGACTCAGCTGCGGCGCGCGCACGGCTGGAGGAGGTCGCCGCCCTGCTCCCGGAGCCGAAATCGCTCGATGCCATCGCAGAGGGTTTCCTTGCCATTGCGACCGACAATATGGCGGGCGCGATCCGCAAGATATCGGTCGCGCGCGGGCATGACGTGACGGGTTAGGCGCTGGCCTGCTTCGGTGGGGCTGGCGGCCAGCACGCCTGCCGCGTCGCCGATGCGCTGGGGATGGAGACGGTGCTGATTCATCCGCTCGCCGGGATGCTCTCGGCCTACGGCATCGGCCTTGCCCCTGTGAAGGCGATCCGCGAGGTCAGCCTGATGCGCCCCCTGGGCGAAAGCTTCGCGCAGGAGCTGGCCGCGCTCAAGGCGCTTACCGCAGCGCCGGCAATCGTGCCGCCGGTGCCAAGGACAAGGATGCGCGGGTTGGTCATGCGACTGCCCTACTCATCCGCGCCCGACAGCGCCAGCCCGCCAGCCCGCCAGCATAAGGCAATTGCATTTGCGCCGAGGCGCGTTAGAGAGCGCATCCACGTCGTGGGGCGCTTGGCTCAGTTGGTAGAGCATCTCGTTTACACCGAGAGGGTCGGCGGTTCGAGCCCGTCAGCGCCCACCACTATCCGGACCAGCCGCGCGAGGGGGATCGAATGAGACTGGGCTGGGACGAGATAAGGCGGCGGGCCAAGGCATTCAGCGAAAAACATGCCGACAAGTCGGACGAACGGGCCGACGCGCAGCTTTTCATCAACGATTTTTTCAAGATATTCGGAATGTCATCGCGCCAGATCGGCCGTTACGAACGGCGCGTGGCGGATGTTTCGATGAAGCAGCACGGCTTTATCGACTTCTTCTGGCCCGGCCAGCTGATCGTCGAGATGAAATCGCGCGGCAAGGACCTCGCCGTGGCCGAAAAGCAGGCGCTCGATTATATCGACGGCGTCCATCCCACCGAACGCCCGCGCCATGTGCTTTCATGCGATTTCCAGACCTGGCGCTTTGTCGATCTGGAAACCCAGGAAAGCCGAACGTTTCCATTGAGCAAGCTGGCCGACAATCTCGATTGCTTCACCTTCATTTCCGGTAACGAGGTGCGCTTCACCGTTCAGGATTCGGTGACCATCAAAGCCGCCGAACTGATGGGCAAGCTGCACGATGCGCTGGAGGCATCGGGTTATACCGGCCACGATCTGGAAGCGCTGCTGGTCCGCCTGCTGTTCTGCCTGTTTGCCGACAACACCGGCATTTTCCAGCCCAAGGACATTTTCCTGCAATTGCTTGAGAATGACACTCGGCCCGATGGCAGCGACACCGGCACCGTGCTCGCCGAACTGTTCGACGTGCTCGATACGCCAGAAGGGCAGCGGCTGGCGGGCATATCGGCAGAGCTGGACGCTTTCCCCTATGTCAACGGGGCGCTGTTTGCCGGGAGGCTGCGGATTCCCAGGTTCGACGCGAAGATGCGCGAACATCTGATCCTTGCCTGCCGCCACGATTGGTCCGGCGTGTCGCCCGCCATTTTCGGCTCGCTGTTCCAGTCCGTCATGGATGCCAAGGAACGCCGGGCCAAGGGCGCGCACTACACCACAGAGGCCAATATCCTGAAGGTTATCGGCCCGCTGTTTCTGGATGATCTGAAGGCGGAACTGGCCAGCATCATTGCGCGGCGCACCGGGCGAGACAAGGCGCTGGCGCAGTTTCAGGACAAGCTGACCCGGCTGACATTTTTCGATCCCGCCTGCGGCTGCGGCAATTTTCTGGTGATTGCCTACCGCGAAGTGCGGCGGCTGGAACTGGAATGCCTGAAGGCGCAATATGGCGATCAGCAGATTGACGCGGCGCTGCTTTCGCGCGTTACGGTCGATCAGTTCTACGGTATCGAATACGAGGAGTTTCCCGCCCGCATTGCCGAGGTGGCGATGTGGATGATGGACCATATCGCCAATAATGAAATCAATGAGGCGTTCCGGCTCAATTACGCGCGCATCCCGCTGAAGGACAGCGCGCATATCCTGCACGGCGATGCGCTGGAGGCGGACTGGGCCGCGCTGCTGCCGCCGGAGAAATGCAGCCACATCATGGGCAACCCGCCGTTCGTCGGCGCGAAGTTCCAGAGCCAGCTTCAGCGCGAACAGGTGCGCCGGATTGCCGGGCTTGGCGGCAGCGGCGGAACGCTCGATTATGTCGCAGCATGGTTCATCAAGGCGGGGCAATATCTGAATGGATCCTCCCCGAAACGGGGAGGTGGCACTCGCGCAGCGAGTGACGGAGGGGAGTCTGCGTTACAAGCCTTGCCCGATGGGGCGAGTCCCCTCCACCATCTTGCGGCCAAAGCCTTGGATGGTCCCCCTCCCCCGACGGGGGAGGATTCGCGCGGCCCCAACCACCGCATCCGCATCGGCTTTGTCGCCACCAATTCGGTCGTGCAGGGCGAACAGGTGGCGCAGCTATGGCCAATCCTGTTCGACCGGTTCGGACTGGAAATCGCCTTTGCGCATCGCACCTTTAGCTGGGGCAGCGAAGCGCGCGGCAAGGCCCATGTGCATGTGGTGATTATCGGGCTGGCCCACCGCGATTTTGAACCGGCGGAGAAACGGCTGTTTTCCTATCCCGATATCAAGGGCGATCCGGTGGAAAGCCGCCACGCGGCGCTGACGGCCTATCTGTTCGATGCACGGGGCGTGGCGAACCGGCATCTGGTGGTGAAGGAGGAATCGCGGCCGATTAATGGGGCAGAAAAACTCCGTTATGGATCACAGCCAATCGATGGCGGTCATCTCATTCTTGGAGCCGATGAGCGCTCGGAGTTCCTGAAGTCCAATCCTGAGCTTGAGCGAATTGTCCGTCCCTTCATCGGTTCGGAGGAATACATCAATGGTGGAATGCGCTGGATACTTGCGTTTCAAGACGCATCGCCGACGGACTTGCGTGTCCCCGCCATCAAGGAAAGGCTGGCACGAGTGCGGGCTTCCCGAGAGTCGAGCAAGCGAGCCGTGACGAGAGAGCTGGCGAAAACGCCTGCTGCATTTGCATTCACGACGATCCCTGCCGCGCCCTATCTGGTTATCCCCGAAGTCAGTTCGGAGCGCCGCGAATATGTCCCATCGGCTGGCTCGAACCGCCAACCATTCCGAGCAACCTCGTTCGCATTCTTGAAAACGCCACCCTCTACGACTTCGCCATCCTCACCAGCCGCGCCCACATGGCTTGGCTTGGGCATATGGGTGGGCGGCTCAAGAGCGATTACCGCTACTCCATCGGCCTAGTCTACAACACCTTCCCGTGGCCGGACGCTTCACCCGCGCAGCGCGAGAAGGTCGAAGCGTTGGCGCAAGCCGTACTCGATGCCCGCGCCGCCTATCCCACGTCCAGCCTTGCCGATCTGTATGATCCCGACACCATGCCAGCCGATCTGCGCAAGGCCCACGCCGCGCTCGATACCGCGGTTGACCGGCTCTATCGTCCCGCTCCCTTCGCCAGCGACCGGGACAGGGTGGAACACCTGTTCGGGCGTTACGAGGCGCTGGTCAATCCGCTGGAGCGGCTGGGCGCGGCGAAAAACCGGCGGGTGGCAAGGCGCACGGCGAAATGAGCGATCGGCGCATAGCGCGCCAGCGCACAAGGGGATGTGGTGCCCGCCGGCCCGGTCACGGCGGGCAGCGACGGGGTCAGCGCGTCATCTTGTGCGCGGTCAGGAACACCATTTCGCGCAGTTGCGCCTCGTCCGGCAGATCACGACCGGACAGATCGGCGATCCCTGCAATTTCATCCTCGTTGACGCTTTGCGCCAGAACGATCCGGTGCGGAACGATCCGGTCGCGGGTTTTGCAGTCGTAAAACGCCTGAACAATCGGCTGGCCGTTGTCGGCCGGGTCTTCGTCAATCACCAGCGCGATCTTGCCGCTGCGCAGTTCGACGAAGGAACCGACCGGGTAAAGGCCGACCGATTCGATGAATGATCGCAGGATATCGGCGTCAAATGCGCCCTCCATCTTGCGCATATGCTGCACCGCCGCCGCCGGATCGAGAGCTGCGGCGCTGGCGGTTGCGTTCAGCAGGAAATCGAATGTGTCGCAGATCGCCGCCATCTGCGCGATCTTGCTGATTTCGTCCTGTTTCAGACCCTTGGGATAGCCGCCGCCGTCGATCCTTTCGTGATGTTGCAGGCATGCGTCCAGCACCGGTTGCGGCAGGCTGTCATCATGTTGCAGCGCCCGGAACCCCAGCAGAACGTGCTGCTGCCAGATCTTGGGATCGGCGTTGCGGAAATCATTGTTCGGCAAATCTGGGATCTGCGGCAGATAATTGGTGCCGATATCCAGCAGCAGGCCCGCCAGACCCGCTTCAAGAACGTCATCCTGCGAAAGCTTCATCTGCCGCGCAAGCGACACCATCAGCGCGCTGACGGCCAGGGCGTGCTGATATCCCAGTTCGTTCTTCAGCTTGCACCGCATCAGCCCGCTGAAGGCATGCGGATTGCGGCGGACCGAATCGAGGATGTCGGTGACCACCGGCTGCACCGCCTTGACGTTGATCGCCTTGCCCAGCCGTGCGGCGATAAAGGTGTTATGAATGGCTTTCTGCGCGCGTCCGGCAATGGCCTGAGCGGCGTTGAGTTCGGCCTCTGTGGAAACCGGAAGGTTCTGGATCGCGCTGCGGGCCTTGACCGAGCGGAAGCGTTCCGCCTGCGATGCCGCCGGCGCTGCTGCGGGTTTGCGCTGTTTACCATGCGTCGGGCCTGCACCGGGTGCGGCCTTGCCCTTGGCCGTATCGATCACGATCCCTTCAAGGTTGCTCGATCGCAGCGTTTCCAGCCGTTCTGCATCATCGATCAGGAATTTCGCTTTCCAGAACGGATGGGAAAACCAGCTTCCTTCCATCTTGTGCACGAACATGCCCAGTTCGAGGTCTGTAATGGCGACACGCTTCAACATTGTCTGCGGTGCTCTGCTTGCCTGTCAGGGGAGCATTCCATAGTCCGGCAGGTCGGTGCAGTTGCTCAACTAAGGTCTAGGGGTAATTACGTAGATAGCGCAGCGTTGACGGGTTGCGCCGGGCCATTTACTTCTTAGAATGCAAGCCTGCAAAGATATGCATATTAGGGGGTCTCATGCCGAGCCGGATGATCGTATCGCGCGAACTTGCCGATTTTCTCAAAATGATCGCGCATCCTGATCGCTTGCGGATGATCGAGGAACTGCGGCTGGGCGAAAAGGATGTTTCGAGTATCGCCGCAGCGCTTTCGCTGCCCGCCACCCGCGTATCGCAGCACCTGGCGCAGCTGCGCGCGCACCGGCTGGTTGATGAACGCCGCGCCGGGCGCAACCATTTCTACCGCCTCTCCCATCCGCATCTGGCCGCATGGATCGTCGACGCGCTGCAATTCATCGACATCCGCAACCGGCTGGCTGAAGGCGATCATATCGACAGCGTGCGCGCCCTGTGGACTGCGCAGTCACGCAATGCATCCCATTGAAAGGAATACCCAAATGCCCCGTTTTGCCTCTGGCGTCGTCAAGTTCCAGCGCGAAGTCTTCCCTGAAAAGCGCGAGCTGTTCGAACGTTTGAGCGCCGGCCAAAGTCCCGAAGCGCTGTTCATCACCTGCTCGGACAGCCGGATCGAGACCGCGATGATCACCCAGACCGATCCGGGCGACCTGTTCATCTGCCGCAACGCCGGAAACATCGTGCCCCCGCACTCCAATGAGACCGGCGCGATGACCGCTTCGATCGAATTCGCCATCGGCGCGCTTCATATTCCGCATATTGTCATCTGCGGGCATAGCGAGTGCGGCGCGATGGCGGGCGCGATGAACCGCGCTGGCCTGGCCAACCTGCCCCATGTGCGCGAATGGCTGGGTTTCGTGCAGGGTGCGATCGACATCGTCGAAGAAATGGGCGCGGATCTTGATCCCGAAGCAAAGATGCGGATGCTGCTGGAGCAGAACGTGATCCTGCAATTGCAGCATCTCAAAACCCACCCGACCGTTGCGGCTGCGCTGGCGCAAGGCACGGTCGAACTGCACGGCTGGGTTTACGACATCGCAACCGGTCAGGTGTCGGCCTTTGACGAAGCGACCGATGGCTGGCTGCCGGTTGAAGAACGCTATGCCGCAGACCTTGCCGCAGCGGCGCTGGAAAGCCACCACTGCTGATCGGCGCTGTCCTGTCGTCACGGTGACACCAGCTTGAAACCGCGCTTTGACACGCGCATGACCGCGTTACAGCAACATGAGACGGAGCGGGCGATGAAGATGCGATTTGGGGCGGGCGTGATACTGGCGCTGGCAGGCACGGCGGCGCTCGGGGCGCAGGAACCCGCCGGGCCATCGGCAGCCAGCGATCCGACCCGCGCCGCGCAGGC
>JBGSKN010000222.1:0-6484 GCA_041741215.1 Erythrobacter sp.
GTTCATCGCACACCACCAGCCGCGGTTCGTGCACCAGCGCGCGGGCGATGGCGACGCGCTGCTGCTGTCCGCCCGAAAGCTGGCGCGGCAGCTTGTCTGCCTGGTCGCCGATATTGAGCTTGCCCAGCAACACCTTGGCCCGCTCACGCGCTTCGCTTACACCCATGCCCTGCGCAATCAGCGGCACCGCAGCATTGGCGGCGGCGTCGATCGAAGGGATCAGGTTATATTGCTGAAAGATAAAGCCGATATTGTTGAGCCGGAAATTGACCAGCTCGGTATCGGTCAATTTGTAGATGTCGGTGCCGAACACCTTCACCTCGCCTTCCGTCGGGTAGAGGATGCCGCACATGATCGAAATCAGCGTCGTCTTGCCCGATCCGCTTTCACCCACGACATAGGTCATCTCGCCCGAACGGATATCGGTATCGATCCCGTGCAGCACCCGGATGGTGGCTTGCCCGGCCTCGAAATCGCGGGCGATCCCGCGCGCGCAGATCGCCGACTGCGGGTCGCATCCGCCGATGGCACCAAGGGTCTTGGGCGCGTCCATGATCGCCGCCGCGCTCACCGGAACACCGAAGCGGGTTCGGTGTTGAGCACGCTGCGGATGGCCAGCAGACCGGTGATCGCGAGGATCACGATGACCGCCACCAGGCTGATCAGCGGGATTTGCCAGGGAATGTAGAACCCCTTGAAGAACGGATTGGCGCTGAACCCGTCGATGAAGGCGACGGTGCCCATCACGCCCAGCGCATAGCCGATCATGCCGACAAGGCCCGCCTGCGCCGCCACCATTGCCATGATCTTGGAATTGGTCACGCCGATTGCCTTCAACGCCCCGAATTGCTTGATATTGTCGCGGATGAACAGGCTGAAGGTCAGCCCGACAATCGCCACCCCGACAACGAAGCCGAGGAACACGGTGATCCCGAAATTGGTCGGGATTCCGGTGTTTTCTATGATGAAATCCACCCCTGCGCGGGCGAATTGATCGCGCGTTTCGGCCTTCAGCCCGGTTTCGGCCTCAATCCGCGCGGCGACGGCTTCGGGGGTCTGTCCATCGGCCACACCTACCAGCACGAAACTGAGGCGGTTGCGGGTGCCGGGGACGAAATTGAGCGCGTTGGAAAAGCGGGTGTAGAGCACCACGGTGCTGGTAAAGCTGGGGATCGAATCCGCGATGCCCAGGATCACCGCGCGTTGATCATTGAGTTCGAGCCGTTCGCCGATCGGGCTGATTTCCGGCGGGAAAAACCGCGCGGTGCCGGTGTCGTCGATCACCACCGCGTCGGGCGCGAACAGCACTGATTTGTCGCCTTGCATCATCCGCGCGGGCATGCCGATCAGGGTCGCATCATCGACCCCGATGACCGCCACGCCTTCCAGATCGCCGTCGCGGGTGCGCACCGATGCCTGCGCGCGCAGATGCGGCACCGCCCATTCGACCCCCTCGACCGAGCGCACCTTGTCGAGCGCGGTGCTGGGCATGGCGAAGCTGACTTCGGTGGTGCGGCTGACCGGGTCCATCACCCACACCTCGGCCTCAGGCGCGTTATAGACCCCGCTTGACCCGCGCTCGACGAGATTGACGAAAATCGTCATCTGCTGGGTAATCAGCAGCGTCGAAAAGGCGATGCCGAACAACAGCCCGTAAAACTTCTGGGCGTCCCCGGTAAGCATCCTGATGGCGATCCAGATCACGCGGGGGGGAACCTCTTTGCGAAGTCGGGGCTGCGGGGGCGGGGTTGCAAGTTTGGCCGGGGAGGGGCAATAGTGAACGACAACGTTTAATTGAACGGAGCCGTTCACTTTGTCAATATGCGGTTCATCCGCCAACAAAGAAAGCTCAGGCCCCCGCAAGGCGGGTCGCCCGTCAGACGCGACCAAGCGGCGGGCGATTGTCGATACGGCGGCCCATCTGTTCTTCCGCAACGGCTATGCCGCCACCGCAATTGAACAGGTCGCCGCCGCCGCCGGGGTTTCCAAGGTGACGATCTACAACCAGTTCGGCGACAAGCGCGCATTGTTTGCGGCGGCAGTGGAATGCGAATGCGAAAAGCTGCGCGGGCATTTTTCATTGGACGCGATGCCGCAGGGCACCATCCGCGAACGGCTGACCGCGTTCGGGGAGGCGATTGTCGCCTTCCTGTCCCGCCCCGAAATGATCCAGTTTGAACGCCGCATCGCGGCTGAAACCGAAATTGAACCAGCGATTGGCGCGGCTTTCCTTGAAGCCGGCCCATGGCGGATGAAGCGCGGCTTTGCTGCGTGGCTGGGCCATGCCGTGGACTCGGGCGAGCTGGTGATCGATGATCCGCTGCTGGCCGCCGAACAATTCGTGTCGATGTGCAAGGGCATGGGCGATCTTGAACGCCGGTTTGGCGCATTGGTGACACCGGCGCAAAACCGCGAACGCATCATCGGCGCGGTCGATGTATTCCTCGCCGCCTATGGCCCGCCTGGCCCCGCGCCGGACGATCGATAATTCGCATCACGCTGATCGAATATCGGCGCCGCTGCGAAAGGGGCGCGTTATCTTGCCATTCACTTGCCAAGCCCTACATTGTCGGTGACGAAAGGATTCCCGTGCAATGAGCGAGCAGAACGACCCCCAGCAGCAAGGCGATGGCCCCAACCCCTGGGTCAAGCAGCTGATGATCTGGGGCGGGATTTTCCTTGCCCTGTTGTTGGTGGTGACGATGTTCGGCAATGCCGCGCAGACCCCCGGCACGGCGATCCGCTATTCCGATTTCCGCGCGGCGGTGGCCGAAGGCGAAGTGAAGGATGTGGAGCTGAGTGATGAACTGATCACCGGCACGCTAAAGAACGGCGAAGCCTTCACCACTGTGCCGGTGCCCAACGACATCGAAATCACGCGGTTGATGGAAGACAACGGGGTGCAGTTCACCGGCAAGCAGCGCGAACAGCAGAGCATGCTGTTGTTCATCCTGTTCCAGTCACTGCCGTTCATCCTGATCCTCGGCATCGCGTTCTTCGCGCTGCGGCAGGTGCAGAAGGGCGGCGGCGGCGGGGCAATGGGCTTTGGCAAGTCCAAGGCCAAGCTGCTGACCGAACGTTCGGGCAAGGTGACATTTGATGACTTTGCCGGGATCGACGAGGCTCGCGAGGAATTGCAGGAAATCGTCGAATTCCTGAAAGACCCGCAGCGTTTTTCCAAGCTTGGCGGGCAGATCCCCAAGGGTGCGCTGCTGGTCGGCTCGCCCGGCACTGGCAAGACCCTGCTCGCCCGCGCCATCGCTGGCGAAGCGGGTGTGCCGTTCTTCACCATCTCAGGCTCGGATTTTGTCGAAATGTTCGTCGGCGTCGGCGCGAGCCGCGTGCGCGACATGTTTGAACAGGCCAAGAAAAACGCGCCGTGCATCGTCTTCATCGATGAAATCGACGCCGTGGGCCGGTCGCGCGGCAACGGTCTGGGCAATTCGAATGACGAACGCGAACAGACGCTTAACCAGCTGCTGGTCGAAATGGACGGGTTTGAAGCCAACGAAGGCATCATCATCATCGCCGCGACCAACCGCCCCGACGTGCTCGACCCGGCGCTGCTGCGCCCGGGCCGGTTTGACCGTCAGGTGGTGGTGCCGATCCCCGATATCGACGGGCGCGAAAAGATCCTTGGCGTGCACATGAAAAAGGTTCCGCTGGCCCCCGATGTGAACCCGCGGGTGATCGCGCGCGGCACGCCGGGCTTTTCGGGCGCGGATCTGGCCAACCTCGTCAACGAAGCCGCGCTGCTGGCTGCGCGCCGCAACAAGCGGCTGGTGGCGATGCAGGAGTTTGAAGACGCCAAGGACAAGGTCATGATGGGCGCGGAACGGCGCAGCATGGTGATGACCGACGACGAGAAGAAGATGACCGCCTATCACGAGGCCGGCCATGCGCTCGTCTCGGTCCACGAAGATGCGTCCGATCCGATCCACAAGGCCACCATCATCCCGCGGGGCCGCGCGCTGGGCATGGTGATGCGCCTGCCCGAACGTGACAGCTATTCCTACCACCGTGACAAAATGCACGCGAACCTTTCGGTATCTATGGGCGGGCGTGTGGCCGAGGAAATCATTTTCGGCCATGACAAGGTATCGTCGGGCGCTTCGTCAGATATCCAGTATGCCACTGATCTGGCGCGCAATATGGTGACGCGCTGGGGCATGAGCGACAAGCTCGGTCCGCTCCAGTACGAGGCCAGTCAGGACGGCTATCTCGGCATGGGGCAGACCATGCGAACGATGGCTTCGGATGAGACCAACAAGCTGATCGATGCCGAAATCAAGGGTCTGGTGGAGGGCGCGCATGCCCGCGCGACCGGCATCCTCAAGACCCATGAGGACGAACTGCATCTGCTGGCGCAAGCATTGCTGGAATATGAAACGCTGAGCGGCGAGGACATCCGTCAACTGCTTGAAAACGGCAAGATCGACCGTCCCGATACCCCGCGCGGCCCGGCGATCCCGCAGCCGGTCCACGGATCAGCCATTCCCAAGGCGGGCAAGCGGTTCGGCGGTGCGCCGGGGCCGGAGGGCGATGAAGCACCGCAAGGCGCCTGATCCTTCAGCGTATCACAATATCAGGGGCGTCCGGAGCGATCCGGGCGCCCTTTTTGCTTTATCACCTGCTGGCAAGCTTGCGCTCAATCGCGGTCCAAAGTTGGGCAATCGCCCGCGCCGCCGGAGAACGCGGGGCAAACGCGCCTACAGGCTTGCGTTCAACCGCGCATTGCTCAACCGCGCTCGCCAATGGGATGACCGGCCAGTTCGGGTTCGCCTCGCACGCTTGACGGTGGAGGCTCCGGCGCAGGTCGATCATCGAAAGCACCGGCAGGATCGGCGGGTGCCCCTTGCCCGAACCGCGCACTTCCTCAACCACCGCATCGAATGCGCGGGCGGATAGCGGGGAGGGCGGCAGCGGCACGATGATGAGATCGGCGGCGCGGATCACCTGCGCGCTTAACTCATTGAGAACAGGGGGACAATCGAACAGGATCCGGTCATAATCCTTGGCCAGCGCCGCTGTCAGCCGGGCGAGCCGTTTCTTCTTGCCGATCCGGTCAAGCTGACGGTCAAGCTTGCGGATGCTTTCATCGGCGGGCAGCAGGTCGAGATTGGCATATTCAGTCGGCTGGATCAGCTTTGCCGGATCGCTCCCATCTGCGAACATACTGTCTGCGCTGTGTTTTTTCCTGGGATCGACTCCCAGCAAAAAGCCCGATCCATTGGCCGCATCCAGATCCCACAGCAAGGTTTTGCGGCGCGAGATGCTGGCGGCGCACCATGCCAGATTGGCCGCGAGCGTGGTCTTTCCCACCCCGCCTTTGACGCTGTAAACCGCAATCGATGCCATGCCCGCGCTTTGCCCTGTGATGTGACGGTTTGATTACATCGCCACAGGGATAAGGCGCAAAAATCCGATGGCAAGCGCCATCAAGCAAGGGTCAAGAAGCGGTCAAGGAGGGGCAAGGAGGGGCAAGGAGGGGTCAAGGCCGATCAAGCCGGGGTCTGGGCGGGTCTAGCCCACCGCTTCATCACACCCAAAATCGCGCCCGCACAAATCGGGCGCAATTTTGCCAATCAGCCTTCGTAATCGCCGCCGAGCGAGGTCGTGCGGGCCGGTGCCGAGGCGGTGATCCGCAGCGCTTCGGCCGATTGGCTGAGCGATCCGATTTCATCGGCCTCATCCTCGTCATCGGGGAGGATTTTCTGCAAGCTGACCACCACGGCTTCGAGCAGGTCGCGCGGGCGGATGGTTTCTTCTGCGATTTCGCGCAGCGCGACCACCGGGTTCTTGTCCCGGTCACGGTCAATGGTCAGGTCGCTGCCGCCCGAGATTTCACGCGCGCGCTGTGCGGCGAGCAATACGAGGTCGAAACGGTTGGGAACCTTGTCGACGCAATCTTCAACGGTAACGCGTGCCATGCTTGGCCCTTTTGGAATCACTGATTGCAGGAAAGTTGCGCAGCTAGGCAAGGGGGTGCGCAAAGTCAAGAAAATGCGCTGCGGTCCGTCCGGCCCCGGCCTCAGGGTTGCTGCATGAAACCCGCGATTGCGGCGATGATGCCGCTGGCCAGCGGCAGATCGGGCGCGGTGTAGGTCGCCATATTGTCCGCCGGACTGTCGCCTGCAACGTCTTTCAGCACATGGCTGGCGTCGGGCAGGATCGTCAGCGTGGCAGACGGATTGGCGGCCTTGAGCCGCTCGGCATCGCCAACCGATACTTGCAGATCCTTGCCGCCCTGAACGATCAGGATCGGCAATTGCGCGCGCGCGGCCAGTTCTGCCGGGTCAAGCGCCATGAGGCTGATGAAATAGCCCTGCAATGCCGGGTTGAACAGCGGCAGCAACGCAGGATGCAAGCCGGCCGGATCAACCCGCTGGCCTGCGGCGAGCTGATCGATCGCGCTATCCGCAGCGGCAAGCAGCGGCGCATTGGCCGGGTTGGCGCGCAGCTGCGCCTTGAGCACTTCGCCCAG
>JBGSKN010000223.1:0-15015 GCA_041741215.1 Erythrobacter sp.
AGCGCCGGGGATGAAGCGCGGATTGTCGGCATTGCCCGGCGCGAGGCACCGCTGCCGCCGGGCGCAAGGATGGAAATGTTCGTCGCCCAGCCGGGCAAGTGGGGCGAGGTGCTGGAGGCGGTGCGCCCGCGCGCGCTGATCTGCGCGCTTGGCACCACCTGGAACAAGGCCGGACGCGATGAAGCCGCGTTCCGCAGCGTGGATCATGATCTGGTGATCGCCACCGCCGATGCCGCCCGGCGCGCAGGCGTGCCGAATATGGTGCTGATCAGCGCGGCCGGGGCCGATCCGCGCGACAAGAGCCTGTATTTCCGGATCAAGGGCGAGACCGAGGATGCACTGTCGCGGATCGGGTTCAAACGGCTTGATATTCTGCGCCCCGGACTTCTGCGCGGCCAGCGTCATAACGACCTGCGATTTGCCGAGCGCGCGGCGCTGATCGCCGCGCCGCTGATTGATCCGCTGTTATCGGGCAAGCTGGAACGGTTCCGGTCGATTGACGCCGCGTTGGTGGCAGAGGCTGCGCTGGGCCTTGCCATGCGCCGGGCAGGCGGGCGTTTTACCCATGATAACGAGGCGATGCGCCGCGCCGCGCGCGAATGGCGGCGGATCGGCGAAATGGAGGCGGCGGCATGATCGACTGGGGCTTTGTGTTCAACGCGGTGAGCATTCTTGCGGCGGCAGGCTGGATCGCATTGATCCTGCTGCCGCGCTGGCCGGCGCTGTTATCGGGCGTGCTGTATCTGGGGGTGGGGCTGTTGTGCCTGATATACGCCACCGGGCTGATCGGGGTGCTGAGCGGTTTGATTCCCAATCCGGGCGGCGGTGCGGATTTCACCACCATTGCCGGGGCGCGCGCGATTTTTGCCAGTGACGCGGGGCTTGTCATCGGCTGGACGCATTACCTTGCGTTTGATCTGTTTGTCGGCCTGTGGATCGCGCGCGATGGCGATGCCAAGGGCGTATCGCGCTGGGTGCAGGCCCCGATCCTGCTTGCAACCTTCATCGCCGGGCCGCTGGGCCTGTTGATCTGGTTAATGCTGCGCGAACCGGCTGCGCGCCGTCAGGGCCGGTTTCGCTAATTCGCTGCTAGACCGCTTCGCCCAACTTCGCCTACGCTTGCGGCACACAGCTTTTGGGAGAGAGCGCAGCTATGGCGAACAACGCCTATCACGATCATTCGACCTTTGATGCGATTCTGAAGTTCTGGGCGAAGGAGCGCCCCGATGGGCCAGCATTTGATCAGGATGGGCGCGTAACCTCATATGCCGAGGCTGACCGGCTGACGCGGCAGCTGATCGCGCTTTTGCAGGCGCGCGATGTTGCACCCGGTGACCGGATCGCGTGGCTGGGCAAGAACCGCGATACCTACTTCCTGCTCTATATCGCGGCGGCGCGGATGGGGGCGGTGATGGTGCCGGTCGGCTGGCGGCTGGCCCCGCGTGAAATCGCCTATATCCTGTCCGATACCGAGGCCAAGCTGCTGTTTGCCGATGCCGAGTTTGTCGAGACCGCCCACGCGGTCGCAGCCGAAGTTCCCGCCAATCCCGAAGTGATCGAGGCCGAGGCCGCGCGCACGGCAGCGGGCGGGTTCGAACCAGCCGATTATACTCCGCCAGCGCCGCATGATCCGGTCTTGCAGCTTTATACCTCGGGCACGACCGGCAATCCCAAGGGGGCAATGCTGTCGAACGCCAACCTGCTCGGCCTGCGCAATGCAGCCACTGCCGCGGGGCTGGAATGGCAATTCTACGAGCCCGGCGATTGCATGCTGGTCGCCATGCCCTGCGCGCATATTGGCGGCACCGGGTTGGTGAATATCGCGGTCGCCAACGGGGTGCGCAGCCTTGTGCAGGCGGAATTCACCCCGACCGGGGTGCTGGACGCGATCGAGGCAGGCGCAACCCACATGTTCATCGTGCCCGCCGCGCTGCAAATGGTGGTGCAGCATCCGCGCGCGGCAAGCACCGATTTCAGCAACTTCAAATATCTTTTGTATGGCGCTGCGCCGATGCCGCTGGAATTGCTCAAGGAAGCGGTGGGCACCATGCCGACCACCCGGTTCCTGCAAGCTTACGGCATGACCGAAACCAGCGGCACAATCTCGATCCTGCCGCCCGAAGATCATTCGCTCGAAGGCAATCAGCGGATGCGTTCGGCGGGCAAGGCCTGCCCCGGCGTCGAGATCGAAGTGCGCGATGCCGACAACCGCGAAGCTGCGCGCGGCGAGATTGGCGAGGTCTGTGTCCGCTCACCATCGAACACCGCCGGTTACTGGCGGCTGCCCGAAGCGACCGCGAAAACCATCGATCCCGATGGCTGGCTCCACACCGGCGACGCGGGCGTGATGGACGATGATGGCTATGTCTATATTCAGGATCGGATCAAGGACATGATCATTTCGGGCGGCGAAAACGTCTACCCGGCCGAGGTCGAAAGCGCGATCTATGGCCACCCGGCGATTGCCGAGGTCGCGGTGATCGGTGTGCCAAGCGCGCGCTGGGGTGAGGAGGTCAAGGCCTGCGTTGTCGCCAAACCGGGGCATGAGATTGACGAGGCTGACGTGATCGCCTGGGCGCGCGAACGCATCGCTGCGTTCAAAGCGCCCAAAAGTGTCGATGTGATCCCGCTGATGCCGCGCAATGCGTCGGGCAAGATCCTGCGGCGCGAACTGCGCGCGCCTTATTGGGAAGGGCAGGAACGGCAGGTATCGTAATGGCAAAACAGCACGCCCCCGCCGCCTTACGCAACCGCGATCCGATTGCTGCGGTGCTGGCGCGCGAATTGCCCGCAGCCGGCGCGGTTCTGGAAATCGCCAGCGGGACAGGCGAGCACGCGGTGTTCTTCGCTGAACGCTTCCCCGCGCTGGATTGGCAGCCGAGCGATCCTTCGGGCGAGGCGCTGGCCTCGATTGCGGCCTATCGGGCAGACTATCCAGGCGATAATCTCGCCGCGCCGGTCTTGCTTGATGCTGCTGCACCTGAAAGCTGGCCGGTCGCGGCGGCCGATGCGATAGTGTGCATCAACATGGTGCATATCAGCCCGTGGGAAGCAACCGTCGGCCTGTTCGCGGGGGCAGCCCGATTACTGGGCGCCAGCGGCGGGCGATTGATCCTTTACGGCCCCTATCTTGAACAAGGGGTCGAGACCGCGCCATCCAACCTCGAATTCGATGCCAGTCTGAAAGCGCGCAATCCGCTCTGGGGCCTGCGCGATGCCGAGGAACTCGACAGGCTTGCGGCACAGCAAGGCATGGTTCGCAGCGCGCGCCATGCCTTGCCCGCCAATAATATCATGCTGGTTTACAGGCCGAATTAATCGATCGCGCGCTCACCCGCGCGGCCGACCGACTGGATATCCTCACCCGCGCCCTTAACCGTGTTGCAGGCGCTGGCCGACAGCGTGATGGCTGCGAGTGCGGCGGCGATGATGGTCTTGCGAATCATGTTCGGGTTTCCTTGTTGTCTGAGTCTATAACGCACAATGCTTATTACTTATTCCTGACTCGCCGCAGAAGCGACACGGTTTGCCTTGGCCAGCCGGTGTTCGCGCCATGCGATCAGCAATCCGGCAGCGATGATCAGCGGCGCGCCCAGCCACAGGCTGGCAGGCGCGGCGCGGTCAAACACGGCGTATCCGTAAAAACTCGCCCAGAGCAGCGCGGTATAATCCATCAGCAGGATAACCGCAGCCGATCCAAACCGCAATGAGGTGGTAAGCAGGATCTGCGCCAGCACGCCCATCAACGCCATCGCCAGAATGATCCCCCAGGTTTCAATTTCGTGCGCGCCGATCACGAAGGGCAGGCCGATCGCTGCGACCGGGATGCTGAGCGTGGCGAACCAGAACACGATGCTCCACGGATTTTCAGTCTTGTTGAGATCCTGAATCTGGAAACTGATGAGCGACACCATCAATGGCGCCATCAGACCGACAGCGATACCCGCCAGTGTCACCCCTTGCGCCAATCCGCCGCCGCCCGGTTGCATCACCACAAACACCCCGGCGAACCCCATCGCCACGGCTGCCCAGCGATAGGGGCCGATTGTCTCACGAAACAGCACCATCGCGATCAGCACGGCAAATACCGGCGCGGTAAAGCCCAGCGTGGTTGCCTCAGCCAGCGGGAGCAGCAGCACTGCGCCATAGGTAAAGATCATTCCGAACAGCCCGGTGGCAGAACGCTCGGTGTGGGCGCGCAATCGCTGCGTTTTCAGCAGCGCGAGGCGGCCTGTCAGCGCCAGCCCCGCGCCGAGCAGCACCGAAGCGAGCACCTGCCGCCAGAATATCAACTCGATCAGGTGGACGCCGCGTTCCCCGGCGAGTTTTACCAGCATCGCCATCGTCGCCAGCGCAGCCGCAGCCAGCAGCCGGATACCAAGCGCAAGCAGCGGGCGGGGGCGGGCGATCGAGCCATCCATCGTGCGCGGCTTGGCCGAGACGCAGGGATTGCGCAAGCGCGCCCGCGCCCCATATGCGCTGCGCATGGATATAATCGCCCGTTTTGAATTGCTGAGCGATGCTGCACAGCTTGCCATAATCGGCGGGTTGTTCTGGGTGTTTGCCGCATTTGCCGGGGTGATGGAACGGCGGCGGGGCAAACGCCGCGATGTCGGACGGCTGGAACAGGTCGGCTGGGTGCCGTGGACCGGATTGTTCATGGGCGCAGCGATGATCGGTGGCGGCTGCCTGGCGCTGAGCCTGCCGGTGGTGCTGGGGGAGTCTTTGATTTTCGCCCGCCCTCCGGCGTGCGGCATCCTCGCTCACGCGACCTGAAGGTCGCATCGCTGCGGGCGGCCGGTCGGCCTTGCGGCCAGCAATGCTGGCCGAATTGTGTGTGTTGAATGGGTCATGTGTTAGGCCACGAACCCAAAGGGTTCGCAAGGCCGACCGGCCGCCGGCCGGCTAGGCCGCAGATATCGGCCCGGAGGGGCCGATATCGCCTGCCTTACAGGCAGGCCTCCAAAAAACCGAACCCGCAGGGTTCGCAAGGCCGACCGGCCGCCGGCCGGCCAGGCCGAACGATCGGGGCAGGACGGCCCCGATCGGCGTGTCAGAGACACGCCTCAAGATACGCCTGATCGAACCCGAATTGCCGCGCCTTTTCCAGCGTATATGGGCGCAGGCCCGACGCACGGAATTCGCCAAGGATCTTGCCGTCATCGGTTTCATCAAGATATTCGAACTTGAACAATTCCTGCGTCACGATCACGTCGCCTTCCATCCCGATCACCTCGGTGATGTTGGTGGTGCGGCGCGAACCGTCGCGCAGACGTTTGACCTGCACGATCAGATCGACCGATTCGGCAATCTGGCGCGAAATGGCTTCCTTGGGGATCTTGATGTCGCCCATCAGGATCATGTTTTCCATACGGCCCAGGCACTCGCGCGGAGAGTTGGCGTGCAGCGTGCACATCGAACCATCGTGACCGGTGTTCATCGCGGCGAGCAGATCGAAACATTCCGCGCCGCGAATTTCGCCGAGGATGATGCGGTCAGGCCGCATACGCAGCGCGTTCTTCACAAGATCGCCGATGGTGATCGCGCCCTGGCCTTCAAGGTTGGGCGGACGCGTTTCCAGCGGCAGCCAGTGCGGCTGTTGCAGACGGAGTTCGGCCGCGTCTTCGATCGTCAGCACGCGCTCGCCCGGATCGATCATCTTCGACAGGGCGTTGAGCATGGTGGTCTTACCCGAACCCGTGCCCCCGGAAATCACCACATTCATCCGGCACGCACCTGCGATTTTGAGCGCGGTGCACATCTTGTCCGACATCGAACCGAAATCGCGCAGCATGTCGAGCGTGATCGGCTTTTCGGAAAACTTGCGGATCGAGATCGCGGTGCCGCGCAGCGAAAGCGGCGGCACGATCACGTTCACACGTGAGCCGTCTTTAAGGCGCGCGTCAGCCAGCGGGGTGGTCTGGTCAACGCGGCGGCCGACCTGGTTCACGATCCGCTGGGCGATCTGGAACAGATGCTGTTCATCACGGAAGCGGATCGGGGCGAGCACCAGCTTGCCCTTTTTTTCGATATAGGTCTGATCCGGGCCGTTGACCATGATATCGGAAATATCCGGGTCGTTGAGCAATTCTTCCAGCGGGCCAAAGCCGAGCAATTCGTCGATCAGCACTTTTTCCAGCGCGAATTGTTCGCGCCGGTTGAGCGTGACCTTCAATTCGGCCAGCACTTCCATGATGATCGGGCGGAATTCTTCGGAGAGTTCCTCTTTCGACAGCGATGCCGCCGCTTCAGGATCAACACGTTCGAGCAGGCGCGGCAGCACCTGTTCCTTGATCTTGTGGACGCTCGCTTCAAACCCGCCGACTTCGGAATTGCCGTCGTTGACCGAGGTCATGCGTTCGTTCAGCCGGTCAATGGCTTCAGCCGTGGTGGCCGGGCGGCTTGGCGAGGGCGCTTGGACGGGAGCGGGGCTGGCAACGCCGCCGTCGCCCGGAATCGGCGGGAATTGCTCACCGCCGCGCGGGGCAGGGCCGGAAACGCCGCCGCCCTTCATCGGGCGGGCCACGCCAAAGGCAGGCCGTCCGCTGGGCTTTACGCCGGTCACATTGCCTTTTTTGCCGAATGCGCTCATTCTCAGCCCCCAAGGCTCTCTGTTATCACGTGTCTTTCGCCAGGATCGTGCAAAAGCTGCGTCTCGAAGCATGGTGAATAAAAGGGAAAGGTTGTTTTTTCCCTAAGGATGCGCGGCTGATTTTGAATGGCCACGGGCAAGGCTTGCCATTCGGGCGTCGGCGCAGCAAATGCGCATGGCATGAATGATCAGCAGCGCAGTGGTTTGGGACTTGCCGTCGCCGGCTTTGCATTTCTGTCGGTTGGCGCTGCGGCACTATCGCTGCCGCTGGCCGAAGCGACGGCGATCAGCCTGGGCTGGTGGTGGTTTGGTGATCGGCCTGACCTGGCAACGCTGGCAGACGCGGCCCTGATCGTCGGTTCTGGGCTGTATCTGCGGCAGGCCGGAAAATCGCAGCAGCCCGCCTGATCGGGGGGGTTGCTGTTAATCGGCTTGCGGTTAGAGCGTGAGACATCGGACAACAGGGACAGTCAGGCAATGTGCGGCATTATCGGGATCGTAGGCAAGGCAAGCGTCGCTGATCGGCTGGTCGATGGGCTGAAGCGGATGGAGTATCGCGGCTATGACAGCGCCGGGATCTGCACGCTGCACGATGGCGCGCTGGTGCGCCGCCGCGCCGAAGGGCGGCTGGCCAATCTGGTGACAGTGCTGGCGAGCGATCCTGCGCCCGGCAATGTCGGGATTGCGCATACCCGCTGGGCGACCCACGGTGCGCCGACCTCGGCCAACGCGCACCCCCACGCCACCGCCGAAGTCGCGATCGTCCACAATGGTATCATCGAGAATTACAAGGAACTGCGCACCGAACTGGCGGCAATGGGCCGGGTATTCGAAAGCGAGACCGATACCGAAATTGTCGCGCACCTGATCTCGGTCGAGGTCGAAGCAGGCGCCGACCCGGTCGAAGCCGTGCGCGAAGTGCTGCCGCGGCTGCGCGGTGCCTTTGCGCTGGCGATTGCGTTCCGTTCGCATCCCGATCTGCTGATCGGGGCGCGGCTGGGTTCGCCGCTGGTGCTGGGTTATGGTGAGGGTGAGATGTATCTCGGCTCGGACGCGCTGGCGCTGGCCCCGCTGACCCAGCGCATCACCTATCTTGAAGAAGGTGACTGGGTCGTGGTGCGGCGTGACGGCGCGCAGATCCATGATCTGGAGAACAGCCCCGTGACCCGCGAAATCTGCGCATCGGGCGCGTCGGCGGCGGCGGTGGAGAAGGGCAATTACCGCCACTTCATGCAGAAGGAGATTTACGAACAACCCACCGTGGTCGCGCAAACGCTCGCCTCCTATCTGCGCCGTTCGGACAATTCGGTGGCGCTGCCGCAGATCGATTTCGATCTGTCGGCCATCCGCCGCCTGACCATCGTCGCCTGCGGCACATCCTTTTATGCCGGGATGGTGGCGAAATACTGGTTTGAACAATTCGCCCGTGTGCCGGTCGACATCGATGTGGCGAGCGAGTTCCGCTACCGCGAACCGGTGCTGGAAGATGGCGGGCTGGCGCTGTTCATCTCGCAGAGCGGGGAGACCGCCGATACGCTTGCCGCGCTGCGTCATTGCAAGGCCAATGGGCAGACCATCGCGGTGGTCGTCAACGTGCCGACCAGCACCATGGCGCGTGAGGCTGATCTGCTGCTGCCGACCCATGCCGGGCCGGAAATCGGGGTGGCATCGACCAAGGCGTTCACCTGCCAGTTGGCCGTGCTTGCCGCATTGGCCGCGCATATGGCGGTGAAAAAGGGGCGTCTGTCGCGCGGCGAAGAAGCCGAAATCGTGCGCCACCTGCTCGAAGCGCCCGCTGCATTGAACGCCGCGCTCGACCATGATGACGATATCGCCGCGATGGCGCACCTGATCGCCCCGGCGCGCGATGTGCTTTATCTGGGGCGCGGGCAGGATTATCCGCTGGCGCTGGAAGGGGCGCTGAAACTCAAGGAAATCAGCTATATCCACGCCGAAGGCTATGCTGCGGGCGAGATGAAGCATGGGCCGATCGCCTTGATCGACGATGCCGTTCCCGTGGTGGTGATCGCCCCGTCCGGCCGATTGTTTGAAAAGACCGTTTCCAACATGGAGGAAGTGCGCGCGCGCGGCGGGCAGGTGGTGCTGATTTCCGATGCCAAGGGTTTGGCCGATGCGGGCGAGGGGTGCATTGCAACGATTGAAATGCCGCTGGTTCACCCGCTGATCGCACCGCTGGTCTATGCCATTCCGGTGCAGTTGCTGGCCTATCATGTCGCGGTGGTCAAAGGCACCGATGTCGATCAGCCGCGCAATCTGGCCAAATCGGTGACGGTCGAATAAACAGCACTATCGCCATTGGGCTATCGCCCTAACTTTACCGCACTCTAACCTTTGATGCTTATGGGCGGGGGCTGTGAAGGAACCTCTCGCCTCGTCTGCCCCGGTGCATCCGGCCCAAATGCCGATTGCGGCCGTGCTCGGCTTTTCGGACAGGGGCGATGTGGACTGGGCGCGTCTGCGCGGTCTGCAATATTCGGCGCTGGCAAAGCTGGCCTTCTACCGGATCATCATGCAGAGCCTGCTGGCCTTGTTCGTGTTCCAGATTTTCGCGCGCTCGGTTGGCCTGGCAGGTCTGGGCATCTGGATGGTGATGCTCGCGGCGGTTCATATCCGCGGATACAGGATCGATGTATCGCTGGTCGATACCCAGCGGCGGCGGATCACCCGTTCCGAATTGTCGCGACAGGCGACCACGCCGATCATGTCGGGCTGCCTTTGGGCAGGCGCAATGGTGATCTTCCCGTTCTTCGGTTCCCAGGCCGACCTGATGGCGATGCTGATGGTGGTCGCGCTGATGATGGCGGTGTCGGTATTTTTCTACACCGCCGCCCCGGTCGGGATTGTCGGCTTTATCGCGATTGTCGGCCTTGGGGCGGTGCTCCACCTTGGGCTTGCAGGATACTGGATGGTCTTGACGGCGATGGTGCTGTTCACCGTGGCGGCGATCCTTGGCACGGTCGAGGTGGGGCGAACATACCTTACCGCGCGTCTGGCCGAGGCGATGGTGACCGAAAAGGAAGAGGTTGTTTCGCTGCTGCTGCGCGAGTTCGAGGAGAACGAGGCTGACTGGCTGTGGGAAATCGACCCCGCCAGACGCCTGCGCTCGGTCAGCCCGCGCTTTGCCTTTGCGCTTGGCCGGTCGCAGGCCGACATCGAAGGGCGGCCGCTGCTGGAAATGATCGCCGGCAACAAGAGGCAAAGCGGCCAGTTTCCTGCCAGCCTGCATGCCCTTGCCGAACACCTGAAGAACCGCGAAAATTTTTCAAACCTCTTCGTTCAGGTCTCGATTATGGGCGAGGAGCGGTGGTGGGAGCTTTCCGGCACGCCGATGCGTGACGAACATGGTCACTTCACCGGCTTTCGCGGCGTTGGTTCCGACGTGACCGAGCAGCGCAAGTCGTCCGAGAAGATCGCATATCTTGCGCGTTATGACACGCTGACGCAGCTGCCCAATCGCCTGCAACTGACCGAGGCGATGGCCGAGGCGCTGCGCCATTGCGACCAGTGGCGCTCGCGCTGCGCGCTGCTGATGATCGACCTTGACCGGTTCAAGGCAGTCAATGATTCGCTCGGCCATCTCATCGGTGACAAGCTGTTGGCGCAAGTATCCGCGCGGCTGCAATCGCTGATGAGCGAAAACGAAATGTGCGGGCGGCTGGGCGGTGATGAATTCGCGGTGGTGGTGCGCGATATTGCCGCGTCTGGCGAGGTGCGAGAACTCGCGCGGCGCGTGATCGACCGGCTGACCGAACCCTATCAGGTCGATCATCACACGCTATATATCGGTGCCAGCATCGGTTCGGCCGAGGGGCCGCGCGATGGCCGCAGCGTCGAAGATCTGATGCGCAATGCCGATCTTGCGCTCTATCGTTCAAAGGACGTGGGCGGGGGTGAACATTGCGGCTTTGAACCGATCTTCCACGCCTCTGCGGAAGAACGCCGCCAATTGGAAGCCTCGCTGCGCGGCGCACTGGGCGGCAACGAGCTGGAACTGCATTATCAACCCGTAGTCGATGCCCGCAGCGAAGGCGTGGTCAGTTTCGAGGCGCTGGTGCGCTGGAACAGCGCCGAACATGGGTTTGTCAGCCCCGCCAAGTTCATCCCCGTGGCCGAAGATACCCGTCTGATCCTGCCGATCGGCAAATGGGTGATGCGCAAGGCCTGCGAGGAGGCGCGCAACTGGCCCGATCACATCAAGGTCAATGTCAATGTTTCGCCTGAACAGCTGCTGGAGCCAGGGTTCCACGCCGAAGTGATCGAGGCGCTGGCGGCGACCGGTCTCAGGCCAGAGCGGCTGGAGGTGGAAGTCACCGAGAGCATTTTCCTGCGCGATGCCAGCGTCGCTCGCAATGCGCTCGAACAGGTGATGGCGCTGGGGTGTTCGGTGGCGCTCGATGATTTCGGCACGGGCTATTCCTCGCTCGGCTACCTGCGCAAGCTACGGTTTTCGACGATCAAGGTTGACCGCACATTTGTTCAAGGTGCCGCGCAGGGAAGCGCCGAAAGCCTGGCGATCATCAATGCGGTTGTCGCAATGGCGCGCAGCCTCGATATGTCGACCACCGCCGAAGGGGTGGAAACCGCCGAGGAAGCAGAATTGATCCGCAACCTTGGCTGCGACAAGATTCAGGGATATTATTTCGGGCGCCCCATGCCGGCCGAGGACGCGCGCAGGCTGTTTGCCACCGTGCGCGCAGAACGCGCCTGACCCCGGCCCGATTTCAGGCGCTGGCAAGCGCCGCGATAATGCTTTCGAACAGTCGCCGTCCATCAGCCCCGCCCAGCGCCGAAACCGCCGCTGGTCCGATCGCCCGTTCAGGATGCGGCATCATGCCCAGCACCCGGCCATTGGCGCTCAGCACGCCGGCGATGTCGCGCGCTGATCCGTTGCACGCTTCGGCGTAGCGAAATGCCACGCGGCCTTCGCCTTCCAGCCGGTCAAGCACTTCGTCATCGGCGAAGTAATTGCCATCGTGGTGCGCAACCGGGATGCGGATCTGCTCGCCCGGAGCATAGCCTGCGGTGAACAGCGAACTGGTGTTCTCGACCGTCAAGGCTACCGTGCGGCAGATGAACTTCTGTCCGGCATTGCGCAGCAATGCGCCGGGCAGCAGCCGTGCTTCGGTCAATACCTGAAAGCCGTTGCACACGCCCAGCACCGGCACCCCGCGCGATGCTGCGGCGATGACCGCGCGCATGATCGGGCTGGTCGCCGCCATCGCGCCAGATCGCAGGTAATCGCCGTAGGAAAAACCGCCGGGCAATGCGATCAGATCAAGCCGTTCGGGCAGTTCAGCGTCGCCGTGCCAGACGCGGATCGCCGGCGCGCCCGAAACCTGTTCCAGCGCCACTGCCATGTCACGATCGCAGTTGGAGCCGGGGAAGGTGATGACAGCAGCCCGGAACGTCATCAGCGCGCCCCTTCGGTCTCTATGGTGAAGTTTTCGATCACCGTATTGGCGAGCAGTTTCTCGCACATCGCGGTCAGGGCGGCGTTATCGGTGCCGTCTGCCACATCGAGTTCGATCAGGCGTCCGATCCGCACATCTTCGACCCCGGCAAAGCCCAGCCCTTCAAGCGCATGGTGCACCGCGCGGCCCTGCGGATCGAGAACGCCGGGCTTCAACCGGACGAGAATGCGCACTTGCATGGATGCTTACTCCATCTTCACGGGCGATGAGCCGGGGGAACGAATTGTCGCCGCTATAACGCGCCCGCGACGGTGCGCAATCGCGCTGATCGGACTTCTGCACCGCAGGAATTGTGACTATGATTGTCATAAACCGGTCGGATAGCGGCGTGATTGTAACCTTGATGCAACAACTGCCAGAAGATTGCCATCACAGTGCGAGTTCTGCGCCGCGTTCATCACCCGCAGCCTCGCGCGAATCGCCCGAAACTGCCAACTCGTGCGGCGCTCCCATTATCCACTCAATCAAGCAAAGGGGATGTTTGATGTCTCACCGTTTTTCCGCTTTCCGCACCGCATGGGCCTGTTCGACCGTGCTTGCCGCCGCAGCTTTCGGTTTTGCAGCACCTGCCGCCGCGCAGGATAGCGAGGCCGCATCCCAAACCGATGGCCAGCTTGCCACCATCATCGTGACCGCCAACCGCCGCGAAGAAAACCTGCAGGACGTGCCGGTTTCGGCCGCGATCCTCGATCAGGGGCGGATTGCCGCGATTTTCAGCGGGGCGGCGGACATCACCGCGCTGGCCGGCACCGCGCCGGGCCTCAACGTCGAAAGTTCGAATGGCCGGGTGGCCCCGCGCTTCTACATTCGCGGGCTTGGCAACACCGATTTCGATCTGGCCGCATCGCAGCCGGTTTCGGTTCTGCTCGATGACGTTGTGCTTGAAAACGTGACGCTGAAAAGCTTCCCGGTCTTCGATGTCGAGCGGGTTGAGGTTCTGCGCGGGCCGCAAGGCACGCTGTTCGGACGCAACACCCCGGCGGGGATCGTCAAGATCAACTCGATCAAACCGTCGTTTGATCGCGATATCCGGGGTTCGCTCAGCTACGGCTCGTTTGACACGGTCTCGGTCAATGCCGCGCTTGGCGGGGCATTGGTGGATGATGTGCTGGCCTTCCGCATCGCGCTGCAATCGCAAAGCCGCAACGACTGGATCGACAACGGCTTTACGGGTGAGAAAAACGCGCTTGGCGGATACCACGATTTCGCGGCGCGCGGGCAGTTGCTGTTCAAGCCGACCGAGCGTTTGAGCGTGCTGGCAGCGATCAATTACCGCGATCTGGAAGGTTCCTCGACCATCTTCCGCGCCAATGTGGTCGGCCCCGGCAACAACAAACTCAACGCCAATTTTGATCGTGACACGGTCTATTTCGATGCCGGGGGCGGCAATATTGCCGAATATGAACAATTCGGCGCGACGGTCACTGCATCCTATGAATTCGACGGCGCAACGCTGACCTCGATCACCAGCCATTGGAGCAGCGAAGGTTCAAGCCGGGGCGATATTGACGGCGGGTTCGGCGCATCCTTCCTGCCGGACATGGGGCCGGGCTTCATCCCGTTCCCGTCCGACACCCAGGATTCGCTCGATCTTGAACAGACCACCCAGGAAATCCGCCTCGCTTCTAACGGAGGCGGGCCGCTGAGCTGGCAGGTTGGCGGGTTTTATTTCGACAGCGATTTCGATGTTACCACCATCGGGTTTGATTTCCCGCCGCCGGTAACCGTCAACCACACCAACGAAGCATGGGCGCTGTTCGGCCAACTGTCCTATCAGCTCTCGCAGACCCTGCGCCTGACCGGCGGTGTGCGTTACACCGACGATGAAAAGGATTTCTTCGTACGCGCAGGCGCTCCGCCGCAGCCGGTCAGCGTGGGGGATAGCCAGTTTGACTGGGATATCAGCCTGTTCGCAGATGTGTCTGACGATGCGAGCGTCTATGCCAAGGTCGCCAACTCGTTCCGCGGGCCGACCATTCAGGGGCGCGATGTTGCCTTCTTTGCCGCGCCTTCGGTGGCGCAGTCGGAAAACATCACGTCTTACGAAGTAGGCTTCAAAACCGAACTGGCCGATCGCCGGGTGCGGCTCAACGGGGCGGCATTCTACTACACCGTCGACGACCCGCAATTCACTGCCGTCGGCGGGGCGGGCAACCTTGTCCAACTGGTCAACGCCAACAAGGGCGAAGCCTGGGGTCTGGAATTGGAAAGCGCGTTTCAGATCACGCCCGAATTTCTTGTGACGCTGGGCGTCGCCTACAACAATACCGAGATCAAGGACGAAAACCTGGCGGTCGGGATCTGCGCGCAGTGCACGGTGACCGATCCGACCGTGGTGATCGGCGGCAACACCCGCGCGCTGATTGATGGCAACCCGTTCCCCAATGCCCCGGAATGGAGCGGCGATCTGACCGCGCGTTACAGCCTGCCGGTGGGCAATAGCGGAGAGTTCTTTGTCTTCACCGATTGGGTCTATCTCGGTGATACCAACTTTCTGCTTTACCAAAGCCTTGAATTCAACGCCAAGAGCCGGATCGAGGGCGGCCTCAAGGTCGGCTATTCGGGCGGCAACGGGCAATGGGAACTTGCCGCCTTCGCGCGCAACATCACCGGTGAGGCAAATGTCCAGGGCGTGATCGATTTCAACAACAACACAGCCTTCGTCAACGAACCGCGCGTCATCGGCGTGTCGTTCGGGGTGAAGTACTGATTAGCCAGCCGCGCCTTTGGTGAGGCAATCAACGAAAAAAAACCGGCAGGGGCAACCTTGCCGGTTTTTTTGCGCCATCGCGGGTGAGCCACTGGCGCGGTCTGCTTTACCTGTCGCGCCGCGGTATCATTTCTTGATCGGCGGCGCGCCGCGCAGGCGCGAGCGCGCGTGCGACAGGTCGAACACCTCGCCCGGGCCGGTATCTTCGCCGCTCAGCAGGC
>JBGSKN010000224.1:0-7217 GCA_041741215.1 Erythrobacter sp.
GCCATGGTTTCGTCGGCAGATTTCCAGCTGACCACGAATACGCTGAGCCCCTGATCCACCGCCCATTTGATGAAGCTTTTCTTGGGCGTCAGATCAAGGATGTAGAACCGGTTGATCCACGGCGGGAAGATGATCAGCGGCACTTCGAGCACGGTCTCGGTGACCGGACTATACTGGATCAGCTGATAGAGCGGGGTTTCATGCACCACCTTGCCCGGCGTCGCGGCAAGGTTTTCACCCAGCCGGAACGCGTCGGGATCAGTGTGGGTCAACTGCCCGCGTTTCATGTCATTGATCAGGTGCTGCATCCCGCGCACCAGATTCTGCCCGCGGGTTTCGACGGTGCGTTTCATCACCACCGGGTTCAGCGCAAGAAAATTGTCCGGGCTCATCGCTTCGGCCAGCGCGCTGACCGCGAATTCGAGCTGCTGGCGCTTGGCCCGGTCAAGCCCGTCCATACCTTTGACAGATGCGCGGAAATAATCGGCCAGCATCAGATAGGTCTGGTGCAGCAACACGAAGGCCGGATGTTCGCGCCACGCGGGATCGGCAAAGCGCCGGTCGCTTTTGGGCAATGCGGCGGGATCGGGCGCTTCGGTCAGCTTGCCGCCGGTCGCGCCTGCGACAAACCGTTCCATCACGCCAGACCACAATTTCAGCGAATCCTGCGCTAGCCGGGCCTGGGCATCAAACAGCCCCTTGGGCAGCTGGCCCAGCATGCTTTGCGAAAGCACCAGCCATTGCGCCGGATCAAGCGGATTGGTCACCTTTTCCCCTGCGCCGTTGGCCTGATGCGCGGCAAAATCGAGCCACATCTGCTGCAATTGCGCGCTGGCGCTGGCCCATTCACCCAGATCACCGGGGTCGATCCCCTGCGGCAACAGCGAATCGATCCCCTTGCCGGACATCATTTCACGCATGGCATTGCCCTGCATGTCGAAGAACCCCTTGAGGCTTTCGCCTGCACCAGCCATCGGGTTGTTATCGTCTGCCATAGCCTGAGCTGTCCCTTGTCCGACGCGCCTTATACCAGTGCCGCCAATCCGCGCGCGCCGCAATTGCCGAAAACGCCTTCCCACTGGCCAAGATAATAGCTTAGGAGGAAACTGGCGTGTTGCCCACTCAATCCCGCCCGATACAAGGTGATGACTGACGATGAATGACCAGTTCTATCGCATGAAGCGAATGCCGCCCTATGTGATCGCGGAGGTTAACGCCATGCGTCATGCCGCGCGGCTGGCGGGGCAGGACATCATCGATCTGGGCATGGGCAACCCCGATCAGCCGCCGCCGCAGCACGTCATCGACAAGCTGTGCGAAGTCGCTGCAAAGCCCAATGCGCATGGCTATTCGCAGTCCAAGGGCATCCCCGGTCTGCGCCGCGCGCAGGCGGGTTACTATGCCCGGCGGTTCGGGGTTGAACTCGACCCCGAAAGTGAAGTGGTGGTGACGATGGGATCGAAGGAGGGATTGTCCAGCCTCGCCACTGCGATCATTGCACCGGGCGATGTGGTGCTGGCACCCAACCCGTCCTACCCGATCCACACCTTCGGCTTCATCATCGCGGGCGCGACGATCCGCTCGGTGCCCACCACGCCTGATGAATATTACTGGGAATCGCTCGACCGGGCGATGAACTTCACTGTGCCGCGCCCCAGTGTGCTGGTGGTGAGTTACCCGTCGAACCCCACCGCCGAGGTGGTCGATCTGGCATTTTACGAACGGCTGGTCGCCTGGGCGAAGGAAAATCAGGTCTGGGTCGTGTCCGACCTTGCCTATTCCGAGCTTTATTTCGATGGCAAGCCGACCCCGTCGATCATGCAGGTGCCCGGCGCAATGGATGTCGCAATCGAGTTCACCAGCATGAGCAAGACCTATTCGATGGCGGGCTGGCGGATGGGCTTTGCGGTCGGCAACAAGCATCTGATCGCCGCGCTGACGCGGGTGAAATCCTATCTTGATTACGGCGCTTTCACCCCGGTTCAGGCGGCTGCCTGCGCGGCGCTGAACGGCCCGCAGGACATTGTCGATGCCAACCGCGAACTTTATCGCAAGCGCCGCGATGTGATGATCGAAGCATTCGGCCGCGCGGGCTGGGATATTCCTGCGCCGCCAGCGTCAATGTTCGCCTGGGCCCCGCTGCCGCCCGCGCTGCGCAGCATGGGCAGCCTCGAATTTTCAAAACAATTGCTCACCCAGGCACAGGTCGCGGTTGCGCCGGGCGTGGGTTATGGTGAAAATGGCGAAGGCTATGTCCGAATTGCCATGGTCGAAAACGAACAACGGCTCAGGCAAGCGGCGCGCAACGTCAAACGCTACCTGCAATCGGTCGGGGTGAACAGTTCGGGGGCCTGAAGGCGCAACCCTATGCAGTGCGCTGGCGAGGCATTACGTATTCTGTGCGAGATAAGAGAAACCCCTACGGATTTGCGTCGCCCAATGTGTTAAACGGGATTCACTGCTAAAGGAGAGCCCCATGTTGTCCGGAGCCGCACGGCGGCTGACCGACAGGCAGCGCGCCGTGATTGAGCGCATTGACCGCCGCGTGCCTATCAAGGTTATCGCGCAGGAGCTTGGCGTATCCGAAACCCGGATAAACCAGCATATCCGGGTGCTTAAGGATGTTTACCGGGCCGGCAGCCTGGGTGAACTGGTTAAGAATTATCGCGCCACGCGCGCGCCGGCCTTGTCGCCAGAGCCTAAAGAAAACAGCCTAGGGGTCAGCCCGGATGCAGTTTTGCGCCCCCCCTTGAGCGAACCTGCATACACAAAAACGCAGATTAACCCGGCGACGGATTTGCTGGATTTGAGCGGTCGGGATGACCCCGGCCAACTGGTTTTAAGCGACGCGATGCCCCTGATCGAACAGGCGCCGTGGCTCAGACCGGGCGAGCCGAGGGTGGTCCCCGGAGTGCTCGATGGTGAGCATGCCGTTCTGCTTCGCCTGGGAGCCATTGTCGGGATCGCATCAGGGATCCTGGCCGCCGTGGTGCTGACTGTTACCGCAGCCGTGGCCCTGAGTGACGCGATGAACGGCAAGGCCACCGTCTCCGTGGAGAAATCTCAGGTCACTGGTTGAGCGCCAGCGGCTGCGGAGTAACACAATGAACGAACGTATCCTTTCCGACGCCCACCAGCTGAAGAAACTGGTCCGCGAAGCCGAAGCGATTGCCGACGAATCGATCATCGCCATGGCACGTCTGAAACAGGCCATGCTGACTGCCCGCCAGAACCCCGAAGTCGAAGTCCATACCGGCCAGCGCGCGCTTTTGCGGCTGACCGAAGCCGAAGGTCAGGCGATGGCGATGTCGACCAACCTGTTGCGGGTACATGACGAATTGAGCAAGGTCGCCCGCGTTCATGCTGGCGGCGATGACGACATCATTACCGAGATCCCCGCAGCCGCTGTCGCGCCCCGGCCCGAACGTCTCACGGCCTGATCTTCATCCCCATGCTGCTAGACCTGTTCAATGCTTACCGCATCGACGCGCAACATATCACCAGTGTCGTCTTGGCACTGGCGATATGGCGCTGGGGCGGGGCGCCAGAACGTTGGCTGATCGGCGTGTTTATCGCGACGATGGTTGTGCCCTATCATGCGTTCAACCTGCTGGAGCTTGGCAGTTCGACATTTGGACCATTTTTCTGGGTCTATGTCGGGATCGACCTTGTGGCAGGCGCGGCGTTTGTTGGGGTGGCGCTTAATGCCAACCGCAATTACCCCTTATGGGTGGCCGGGTTCCAACTCGTTGCGATCGGCGCGCACGGGGTCAAGCTGGTGGTCGATTCGGTATCGCCAATGGCCTATATCATCATGGTCGTCGGCCCATCTTACTGCCAGCTTCTGCTAATTCTGACCGGCTTCTTGCGGCATATTTCGCGCACCCGCCGCTTTGGCACCTATCGCGACTGGCGTTTGCGCTTGCCCTCTGCCCAGTGGATGAAAGCGTGATGGCCGAAATGCGCGCTGAACGCCCCACTGGTGGAGCCACGCCATGTTGATGGTGCCGGCCCAGCGGGTGAGCGAGCCAGCCGGTTCGACCGCGCAGCGCCACTGCGCGATGATCGATTACCTGCGGTCCATAGTGTCGGGCCCCTTGGCCAAGCACGAACGCGGCCATGCGGTTTTAGTTGATGCGCAGAGCATCTGGCTCGGAGATGCCACTTTCGGGATGGGCAATTCCTCAAGTCTGTCGCTCAGGATGCGCGAATTGTTCAGCGAAGCGCTGCGGCTGAGGGCAACCGGGGTAATCCTCGCGCATAATCATCCATCGGGCGATTGCCGGCCAAGTCAGCGCGATATTGCCGCCACAAAGCAATTGCAAGCGGTCGCCCGCGCGCTCGATATCACCCTGATCGATCATCTGATCTTTACCACCGGGGCAGTCTATTCGATGCGCGCAGGGGGGATGCTGTGAACGCCGCCCTGTCTGCCAGCCGGTTTCCCGACAGCGACGCGAGGCGCCCGGCGCTTGACCGGCGGCAGCCCGAGGCCGGGGCGCGTCTGGACTCGCGGCGGCGGATCGGTCAATCTGCGCTTCGCAATACCCTGTTTCAAGAAAGCCCCAACCCATGCCTGCGACCGCCTCCATGACCGCCAATGACAGGGTTTCCATCACGCTGGGAGAGGACGGCGTTGCGCTGGTGCGCCTCACCCGCCCTGACAAGATGAATGCGCTCGACCCGGAAATGTTCGCGCGCATCATCGAGGCTGGCAGCAGCCTTCAACGCATGAAGGGCCTGCGCGTCGTGGTGCTTTGCGGTGAGGGCCGGGCGTTCTGCGCCGGGCTGGACATTGCCAGTTTCTCCCGCGCGCCGAGCGAGGACGAGCCGTCACTGACCGAGCGGACATACGGCAATGCCAACAAGTATCAGCAGGTAGCGATGCAGTGGCGCAAACTGCCCGTGCCGGTGATCGCCGCGGTGCACGGCGTATGCTTCGGCGGCGGCCTGGCGATTGCCAGCGGCGCGGATATCCGGATCGTCCATCCTGAAACGCGGCTGTCGATCATGGAGATGAAATGGGGTCTGGTGCCCGACATGGGCGGTTTCGCGCTCTGGCGCGGGCTGGTGCGCGATGATGTGCTGCGCGAACTGATTTACACCAACCGCGAATTTTCGGGAGCGGAGGCGCAGGCGCTCGGTCTTGCGACCCATGTCGATGAAAACCCGCTCGATCGTGCGATTGCGATTGCGCAAGAAATCGCCAATCGCAATCCCCACGCAATCCGCGCGGCCAAGCGGCTGCACGCGGGCATGATCGATCGCGACACCAATGCCATTCTGCTCGAAGAAAGCATCGAACAGCACGGCATCATGCGCAGCCGCAACCAGGTCGAAGCGGTGACGGCGGCGATGCAGAAGCGCAAACCGGTTTTTGATGATTTGTAATACCAAAGCTCGATGAGCTTGACTCATCGGGCTTTGGTTAAGCCCGTGCGGCGCCTGAGCATTTCCAGTGCGTGATGCGTTAGCATCTTAGCGCGCTGGTATAAGCCGCGCGCTTACCCGAACACCGCCACGCACTGAGTCCCGTCGAGCACCTGACGGCCCTCGGCATCCCACATCCGCAGCCGTTCGGATGAATAGCCTGCATCGGCGTGCTGGCTGGCGTTTTCGGCCAGATACCAGCCGCCGGGCGAACGGGTTTCGGGATCGAGCACGTTGAACGACCAGTTGATCGAACTGATCGGGCCAACCCGCTGCATCACCCGCATCGCGCCGGGCGGCATGACGTCGCCCATCAGCACCAGCTTGGACACCGGATCAAGATCATGCTGCTCTGTCAGCCGCGCCCAGCGGCGCACGGTTGCGCCGTGGTCGGCTTCCCTGGTCTGGCCGTAGCGCAGTTCGAAATTTTTGTGGATGAAGCTTGGCACCTGCCCGCTCGTCACCACGGCGTTGGCATCCGGCGCGCCGGGCCAGTTTTCGGGCGGATCGGCAGGCCGCAGCGCATTGGCCTCGCGCGCCTCACCGAACAGCCAGAAGGCGCTCAAGGCGACCTTGCCGTCGCTGCGGATCTCGCTGCGCACCTGCGTGACGTTGCGCCCCTGTCGGATAATTTCGGCGGTGAGGGCAATGTCCTCGCCCACCGGCGCAACAAAGGCGACCTGCGCGGCGCGCAGCGGCGGCAGGCCGGGAAAAGCGCGCACCGCCATCGTATAGGCCACCAGCGCCGATGCCCCGCCATAGAGCGTGCGCCCCTGCATCCAGTCGCCGGCGTGGGCAAGGCGGGCAGGGCCGGGCTGGCCGGTGATGGGTTCAAGCAGGCTGGCAATGGTCATGCGCGCTGCTTTGCCGTGCGGTTTGCGTGGCGTCCAGATTGACGTTGCGTCAAGCATGTCCGCCCAACCGAGCTTACGAAACACAGATTGCCAAGGCCCGCCCGAATCGCTAGTGCGCCCGCTCTGTCCGGAGCCTTGCGCCCCGGATGGCTCGGCCCGATGGCGGAGTGGTTACGTAGAGGACTGCAAATCCTCGCACGCCGGTTCGATTCCGGCTCGGGCCTCCACCTATGCATTGCGCGCATTGCCCCCGCAATCAGGGGCAGCACGCGCAGATGCCGCTTTAGCTCAGTCGGTAGAGCACATCATTCGTAATGATGGGGTCACGTGTTCGAGTCACGTAAGCGGCACCACTTTTCTCAATAAAAACAACAATTTACGAGACGAGGGCTAGTTACCAAACTGACCCTAAGTCTATTCAACCTGTTCGTCCGTGGTGGTTGAAGGCTTACGGGCGAACCTGCCGTCCCGGTCGACCATTATCTGGCTCGCGGGCTGATCTGATACTTGCCAAGGGAATTTGACTGCACCGGCGGCCATGATAGGCAGCCGGTCATGGACGTCGAAACTTCATCCGCACACGGCCATGCGGGGCATGGGCAGCCAGTACCGATTGCCCGGCTGATCGAGAGCGATCCAGCCGCTGCGCTGGAACGCCTGCGCGGCGCGGTGGCGCGCGAACCGCGCAATGCCCCCGCCTGGCGCCTGATGGGGCGGGCTTTACGCAAACTGGCGCGCGAGGAGGAAGCGGGCGAGGCTGAAATGGCTGCGATCCGCGCCACCGCTTATGATCCGCAAATGATCGCCATCGCCGCCGCCATGCTTGAGGGCGAGCTCAGTCAGGCTGAGGCCTTGCTGCGCGAGCGGCTCAGCGCCCAGCCCACCGATGCGGCGGCGATCCGGCTGATGGCCGAACTGGCCGCCCGGATCGGC
>JBGSKN010000225.1:0-3916 GCA_041741215.1 Erythrobacter sp.
GCGCCCAGATGCTGCCAAAGCCCGCAGTGCAGGGCGGCCCGCAACCGGCACAACTGCCCCCACCGCGCGATGCCTTTGATCAGGCCTTCCCGACAATCTCGCGGCCGGTGGTGCAGCCCGGAATGGAGGCACCCGTGCCGCTGGTGCAGGCGTGGAGCATAGGGCAGGCCGCGCGATTGGTGGCAGTGATCGAAGCGATCGGCGCAGAGGGCCTTGATCCGGCCGATTACGATCTGCAACCGCTCAAGGTCGCGCTCGCCTCTGGCCCGTCGGATGAATTGAACCAGATCGCCTCGCAAAGCTTTGTCTGGCTGGTTGAGGATTTGCGCGACGGGCGCACCCCGATGGAGGCGCGCGAACAGTGGTTCGTGGTCGATCCCGACCGTGAGACATTGCGCACCGGCGATTTCCTGGCCGAAGCGACCGCCACCGGCGATATTGCGGGCACGCTGGCCAAACTCGCCCCGACCCATCCCGATTATGCCCGGCTGCGCGATGAACTGGCCAAAACCCCCGAAGCTGACGCCGCCAAACGCAAGCTGATCCGCGCCAATATGGACCGCTGGCGCTGGCTGGCGCGCGATCTTGGGCCGCAATACCTGATCACCAACGTGCCCGAATTCCAGCTGCGCCTGACGGTCAAGGACAAGATCATCAGCACCTATCGCACGATCGTCGGCAAGCCGGGGCGCACCGCGACCCCGCAATTGGCCGAAATGGTCGAAGGCGTGGTGTTCAACCCGACCTGGACGGTGCCGCAATCGATCGTCAAGGGCGAAGGGCTGGGCGCGAAGGCGCTCGCCAACCCGGCCTGGGCCATGCGCAACGGCTATGTCGCGACCGAGGGCGCGAACGGCTATATCAGCGTGGTGCAGCAGCCGGGGCCGGGCAATTCGCTGGGGCTGGTGAAGCTGGAAATGCCCAACCCGCACGCGATCTTCTTTCATGACACGCCGTCGCGCCACCTGTTCGCCAATGACAGCCGCGCATTGTCCCACGGCTGCATCCGCACCGAACGCGCGCTGGAACTGGCGATGACGATGGCGATTCTGGGCAAGGGCGCAAGCAAGGATGAAGCGGTGGCGATTTCATCATCGGGCAAATATACCAAGGTGATGCTGGAAAAGCAGTTTCCCGCCTATATCACCTATTTCACCATGGCATCCGACATCAACGGCGAGATGGCGACCTTCAACGACATCTATGATCGCGATGCCCCGGTGCTCGCCAGCCTCGACAAACCGCGCGTGCGCGAACGTACTTACGTGCCGGTCGATGAGGTGATCGTGATCGAGGATAATCTGCGCGATAGCTAATGGTTCAACCGAAACGCAAGGTTCCGGCTTTTGCCGGGCCTTTCGTTTCGATAAGTTGAACCATCACAAACAGATGGCTGGTGGATCGGGCCGATATTCCGGGTTCGGAATGTCGGAGTCGATCCACTAGGCGCAGATCAGAATGCGCTGGCGGTTGTGCTTGGCCCGAATTGCAGCGGGCTGCGCTCGTACCGCGCCAGTTCGGGCAGCGGCTGGATGGTGCCGTCTTCGTCCAGCCCTAGGCTGTCAGCAAACAGCAGCCGCCCGCCTGAAAGGTGCATCAGCGCGATGCGGAATTGTTCCTCGCCCATGGCAAAGCACCCGTTGGAGCGACCAAGGCGGCCATAGCGTTCCAGATGCGATGGCTCGGCATAATCGGCGCGGTGCATCACGATATAGCGGCGCAATGCGGCCTCGTTTGAGTGGTCCAATCCGCCCAGCCGCACCGAGGTACCATAACGGCCCTGATACCATTCCCACGTCACATAGGCACCGCGGCTGGTGGCGTTGGAACCTTCGGTGTTGGAAAACTGCTTGAGCCAGCCGTCATGTTGCCGGTCTGACCCGGCACCGTGGCTGACGTGATAGGATTGCACTTCACCGCGATCGAGATTGACGAAGTGGAATCGCGGTTTGGCCGAATGCAGCCCGTAATCGGCAATGCCGACAATATCGCGTTTCCAGATCGCATCGCCGGCGCGGGCCAGTTCGCGCCTGGCAATGTCGAACAGGATACGGTCGCGCGCGGTGCCGGGGGCCACCGACGCGGCCAGCCTTGCCGGCAGAGCCAGCGCAGCGCCTGCAATCAGAGTGCCTTTGAGAAGATCGCGCCGGTTCATCACCCTATAAAGTAACCCGCCCGACTTGCGTTCCCAATAAGGCCAGACACGGTTCGTCGCAGCTATGGCTCATTTCGTAGGGGAACCGGCACGCGGGCCGCGTTTTCCTGCGCCATCGCCAGCATCGATCGCGCGTGACGCGCGGCGAGGATGCGCGGATCGTCCCCATATCCGCCCCCCAGCGCCGATGCGACAGGCAGGCCCCGGCGGCGCGCCTGACTGACCACGAAGCGATCACGCGCGGCCAGTCCGGCATCGCTCAGCGCGAGCCTTCCCAGCTTGTCATCGGCGTGTGGATCAACCCCCGCCTGATACAGCACGAAATCGGGCGCGAAGGCGGTCATCACCTCGGGCAGGTGGCGGGCAAGGGTGTCCATATAGCCATCGTCGTCAATGCCGTCGGGCAAGGCGACATCGCGGCTGGAGCGCGCCTTTCTCACCGGGAAGTTCTTTTCCGCGTGGAGCGACAGGGTGAAGATATCCTCGCGCCCGGCGGTCAGGCTGGCGGTGCCATCGCCCTGATGCACGTCCAGATCGACAATCAGCACGCGCCGCGCATCGCCCTCGGCAATCAACCGGTTGGCGGTGACCGCAAGATCGTTGAATACGCAATATCCTGCGCCGGTATCGTGCAGCGCATGGTGGCTTCCGGCGGCAGAATTGGCGGCATAGCCGTGCTGCATGGCGAGCCGTGCCGCCAGCCAGGTGCCGCCATTGGTGTGGGCCACGCGGCTGGCGATGGCGGGCGTCACCGGAAAACCGATCCGGCGTTCCTTTTCGCGCGGAACGTCGGCCCGCAGCACCTGATCGACATAGGTGGGGCAATGCACCGCTTCGAGCCACGCACGCGGCATCGGTTCGGGCGCGTGCTCGGTGATGGCGGCTCCGCTTGCGCGCAGTTCTTCCATCACGAGATAATACTTGTCGAACCGAAAGCTCCCCCGCTCCGGGCGCGGGGCCATATAGTCGGCGTGGTGGACGACGTGGAGCATGTGCGGTCAGCCCAGCCTGTAGGAGACACATGAGACACTGTCCTGAACACATAAACCTGCCGCCGCTTCGATGGGCAATGCAGCGGGAGGGAACAGACAACACAGGGCGATCATCGGCAGCACTATGCCAGTATCGGCAGCTGTAGGACAGGTTTGTGTGTCGGTCACAACCACCCGGTGTGTTCGGCCAGGATCTTGCACCCCAGCGCGATCAGGATCACCCCGCCCGCGCGTTCGGCCCATGTGCCCCAGCGGTCGCCCGCGATGCGGCCCAGCATGACACCCGCCCCGCTGAGCGCGAAAGTGACGCCGCCGATCAGCGCAGCGGCAGTCAATGGTGCAACATCCAGCGTTGGCAGGGTGATTCCAGCCGCCAGCGCATCAATGCTGGTCGCCACGCCTGCGATTATCAGCGCCTTGCCCGTGAGCCTGTGGGAGGCTTCGGCCTCGCCCACGTGCCCGCCCAGCATCCGCACCCCCAGAAAAGTCAGCAGCCCGAAGGCGATCCAGTGATCGACCGCTTCGGCATGAGACATGGCAAACGCGCCGATCCCCCAGCCGATCAGCGGCATCACCGCCTGAAACACCCCGAAGGTGATCGCGATGGCAAGCGCCCCGCGCCAACCGGGCCGGAACCGCGCGCCCTGCGTCAGCGCCACAGCAAAGGCGTCCATCGCCAGCGCGAGCGCGAGGAGTATGGCTGCGGTCATAAAGCCTGCCTAGGGCGCGGCGGGCGCAGGCGTCTTGGCCAGCGCAGCAAGTTCCGCGT
>JBGSKN010000226.1:0-3711 GCA_041741215.1 Erythrobacter sp.
ACCCGCAAAGGCGCCGCCGCAGATGAACAGGATGTTGGTGGTGTCAACCTGCAGGAATTCCTGCTGCGGATGCTTGCGCCCGCCCTGCGGCGGCACGCTCGCGGTGGTGCCCTCCATCAGCTTGAGCAGCGCCTGCTGGACGCCTTCGCCCGAAACATCGCGGGTGATCGAGGGGTTTTCGGCCTTGCGGGTGATCTTGTCGATTTCGTCGATATAGACGATCCCGTGCTGCGCCTTTTCGACGTTGTAGTCCGATGCTTGCAGCAGTTTGAGGATGATGTTTTCGACATCTTCGCCCACGTAACCCGCTTCGGTCAGCGTGGTGGCATCAGCCATCGTGAAGGGCACATCGAAGGTGCGCGCCAGCGTCTGCGCCAGCAGCGTCTTGCCCGAACCGGTCGGCCCGACCAGCAGGATGTTCGACTTGGCGAGCTCGACATCGCCCGCCTTGCCCGAATGTTTCAGCCGCTTGTAATGGTTGTGCACCGCAACCGCGAGCACGCGCTTGGCCCGGTCCTGCCCGATGACGTAATCATTGAGAGTGGTGAAAATATCCATCGGCGTGGGGATTTCGCCGTCTTTCTTGCCGGCGATCCCCGCCTTGGTTTCTTCGCGGATGATGTCGTTGCACAGCTCGACGCATTCATCGCAGATGAACACGGTGGGGCCTGCGATCAGCTTGCGCACTTCGTGCTGCGACTTCCCGCAGAAGCTGCAGTACAGGGTGCTTTTGCTATCAGATCCGCTCAATTTGGTCATTCCTGTGTCCTCGAATCCGCCGCGCGGCGCACCTTCACGCGCGCAACAGATTCGTCAAATGTATCTCTCGCACCGGATGAATCAACACATGACGCAAGAATTCGTGTTGCCCCCATAGCGCAGACTGGTGCGAGGCGGGGGAAAAAGCGCGCCTATGCGGCGCTTGTCCCACCCCGGTGCAGGTGACGGGTGCCGCCTTACTCAGGCGCGCCGCCCGAACCTTCGTCGCCGCCGCCCACCTCATTTTCGGGCCGGGTTTCGAACACCTTGTCGACCAGGCCGAATGTCTTGGCTTCCTCGGCTTCGAGGAAGGTATCGCGGTCCATCGCCTTTTCGATTTCTTCAAGGCTGCGGCCGGTGAACTTCACGTAAAGATCATTCATCCGCGACCGGATGCGCAAGATTTCGCGCGCCTGAATCTCGATGTCCGATGCCATCCCGCGCGCGCCGCCCGAAGGCTGGTGGATCATGATCCGCGCATTGGGCAGTGCAATCCGCATCCCCGGTTCACCCGCGGCAAGCAGGAAGCTGCCCATGCTGGCGGCCTGCCCCATGCACACGGTCGACACGCGCGATTTGATGTATTGCATCGTGTCATAAATCTGCAGACCAGCGGTCACCACGCCGCCGGGTGAATTGATATACATGCTGATCGGCTTTGACGGGTTTTCGCTTTCCAGAAACAGCAGCTGCGCGGTGACGAGGCTGGCCATGCCGTCTTCGATCGGCCCGGTGACGAACACGATTCGTTCGCGCAGCAGACGGCTGAAAATGTCGAAGCTGCGTTCGCCCCGGCTGGTCTGTTCGACCACCACCGGCACCAGCGCGCCAGTATAGGGATCGCGCGTGAAGTGGCCCTGGGAGCCATAGGTTTCGTGCGTGTTGCCGAACAGATCGATCATGGGAGGTGCGTTTCCTTGATATGTGCCGATACGGCTATGTCGGAGGCTGGGGGGCAATTTCAAGTGCGTTTACCACGCCGCCTGTGAATTGGCGTGTGACTTTCATGCCTGCCCGCAGCCATTCGCCCGGCATCCCGGCAGGCGATGACAGCCTCGCAGTGCGGAAACCGGGCGCCGCCTGCGGAAAAGCGCGGACAGCCGAGCTGCCCGCGCCTTCGTTCAATTGGTGGGGCCGGTGAGCCACTGATGCGAATCCCCGCGCAGGCGGGGATCTGGGCGAGGTGATGCACCCGGCAGCATGAGGCCCCCGCCTGCGCGGGGGCTCACGGTTCGATGTTACTTCTTGGCCGCAGGCTTCTTGGCCGCAGGCTTCTTGGCAGGGGCCTTCTTGGCAGCGGGCTTTTCAGCCGCAGGTTCAGCCTTTTTGGCGGGTGCCTTCTTCGCAGCAGGCTTGTCCTCGGCAGGAGCCTCAGCCTTTTTCGCCGGAGCCTTTTTCTTGGCGGCAGCCTTCTTTGGCGCAGGCGCCGGTGCGGTTTCTTCGGCTTCGATCGCAGCCTGAAGTTCCTCAACGGTCACTTCACGCGTCGTCACCGCCGCCTTGTCGAACAGGAAATCGACCACCTTGTCCTCGTACAAGGGCGCGCGCAGCTGGGCGGCGGCCATCGGTTCGGACTGGATGTACTGGATGAAGCGTTCACGATCCTCGGTGCGGTATTGTGCCGCCGCCTGCTGGATCAGCATGCCCATTTCCTGCTGGGTGACTTCAACGCCGTTGGTCTGACCGATTTCGGACAGCAACAGGCCCAGACGCACGCGGCGTTCGGCGATTGCCTTGTATTCGTCCTTCTCGTCTTCGATCTGCTTCATCGCGGCGCCGGGATCGGCGTCATTGGCCGCTTCCTGCTGCAACTGCGCCCAGATCTGTGCGAACTCGGCCTCGACCATCGTGCCAGGCACTTCGAAGCTGTGGCCGGCAGCCAGCTGATCGAGCAGCGCGCGCTTCATCTGGGTGCGGGTGAGGCCAGCGGTCTGCTGTTCCAATTGCGCCTTCATGATCTCGCGCAGCTTTTCGAGGCTGTCGAGTCCGAGGTTCTTGGCGAAATCTTCGTCGATCAGGGTTTCGGTTTCGACCTTCACCGCCTTGACGGTGATGTCGAAGGTCGCTTCCTTGCCCGCCAGATGATCGGCCTGATATTCGGCCGGGAAGGTGACGGTGATGGTCTTTTCCGCGCCCGTCTTCACGCCCACCAGCTGATCTTCAAAGCCGAGGATGAAGGTGCCCGAACCCAGCACCAGCGCTGCGTCTTCGGCCTTGCCGCCGTCAAATTCTACGCCGTCCAGCTTGCCGACGAAATCGATGATCAGCTGATCGCCGTCAGCTGCTTTCTTCGTCTTGGCGGCGTCCTTGTAGCTTTTGTTCTGGCCAGCGATGCCCGCCAGGGCTTCGTCAATCTGCGCATCGGTGACCGGAACCACCAGCTTTTCCAGCCTGATCCCATCGGTGCTCGGCGCATCGATGGTCGGCAGCACTTCAAGGCTGACGCTGATCAGCGCGTCTTTGCCTTGCGCATAATCTTCGTTGAGGTCGATTGCGGGCTGCATGGCCGGACGCAGCGCCTCATCGCGCAGCAGCTTGTCGACCGATTCGCGGATCGTGTCGTTCACCACCTGTCCGTGCAGGGCTTCGCCGTGCATTTTCCTGACGAGGTTCGCGGGCACCTTGCCCGGACGGAAGCCGGGCATCCGCACCTGCGGGGCAACCTTCTTGATCTCGGCGTCGATCTTCGCGGTGAGATCGGCGGCGGGAATCGTGATGAGATAGGCGCGCTTGAGCCCTTGGTTGACGGTCTGCTTGATCTGCATGGGAATTGGTCTGAAGCCTTCTTGCCAAAAATTCCGTGGGTACGGCCCCGTCCGTGACGAATGCGTTTCGGGGCGAATTTGGTGCGGGCGAAGGGACTCGAACCCCCACATCTTGCGATACCAGAACCTAAATCTGGCGCGTCTACCAATTTCGCCACGCCCGCATGCCCGAACGAAGCCGCGCGGG
>JBGSKN010000227.1:0-5641 GCA_041741215.1 Erythrobacter sp.
CCGCAACCGGATAGCCTCGCTCCGTGATCTGAGCCACCGCATCCCGCCTGAACTCATCGCTGAAATTTACCTTGCTCATCTTCGTCTCCTTACCTCAAAATTAGGGAAGAAGGCGTCCAGAAATCTAGGGGCTATTCAAAGTTTCACAACTCAAATGTCGCGGATCTCCTTCAACGACCGCACTATCTGGGGCGCTTCCCCGGTTCAAAGGTGGATGAGCTTGGTAACTTGCTGCCCGAGGATGAGTGGATATGGGTCGATTGTCCTCAGCTCATTTCAAAGGAGCAGTTTGACCGGGTTGCTGCGTTGCGCGCATCCCGCGCACCGCGAGTAACTCCGCCCCACGTCGTCGCGGGCACCACGCTTTTAGTCGGTGTCGCCCGTTGCGGTATGCCTGGCTGCGGTTGCGGAATGACCATTCGCACCGGCAAGTCAGGGCAATACAAGTATTATGCATGCAATTCATCCGTGAACCGCGGTGCATCATCTTGTGGTTGCCCAAAGGTTCGCGCTGAGAAGCTCGATGCACTTGTGACTCGCGCGGTCGCCGAAGAAGTCTTTTCCGAGGAGAGACTGCGTCCGCTGCTCCAGAAAATGCTCGATACTTCCGACGAAGCGCGGATCCGTAAGCTTGCGGATCTTCAGCGCTCAGAGGAGCAACTCGATGAAGCGCGCAAGCGGCTCAGCAGGATCCACGATGCAATTGAGCTGGGAACAATGTCGGCGCGGGATGCTGATGTCCGGGAGCGTTTGAAGAACCGCAGAGCAGAAATCGACGGGCTGAACGCGACCGTCGCCTCCCTGCGCCAGCAGCTTGATCGCGGCCCCACTAGCATAACGCCTGCAGCCGTGACGAGGTTCGGAGAGGTCGTCAGGCAGCGGCTGATCGAAGGCGATTCGAAAGCGCGCCAAAAAATCGTTCATGCCTTCGTGAAGACGGTCCGCGTTGGCGAACGGATCAAGATCGAAGGCGAAACTGACGCCCTTGCCCAAGGGGTCGCTGCTCTCGCAAGAGCGCGGGGCTCGGTGCCCAGCTTTGACCGGAAATGGTGCGGTCGAGAAGACTCGAACTTCCACGGGCTTTCGCCCACAACGACCTCAACGTTGCGCGTCTACCAGTTCCGCCACGACCGCACTCGGGTATGTCGGGGCAGCCAATGTGCTGGCCCCGCGGTAGGAGCGGCCCACTAGCAAGGCGTTTCGTCCCGCGCAAGTTGCTTAATTGGGTGCCCAGCCCAGATCGGCAACCGCAGCGCCGGGAGGGATATTGGCGATCGCCTCGGTCACGGTGACGGTTTCGCCCGGAGCCAGCTGGCGTTTGGCCGGAACCACCACCCAATCGCCGACCTTGCGTTCGCGCGCGTCGCTGAACACCACCAGCAGGTTGGGCGTGCTCAACGTTTCGCGCGCGGTGTTGGTAATGGTGCCGCGCACCCGGAACATGGTTTCGCCGCTCTCCAGCGTTTCAGGGCGTTGTTCGGCGGGAGGGAAATCGAGTTCAAGCCCCGGCTGCCCGATGCCGAAGGTCGGCCGGTTCACGGGAAACCAGTCGGGCAGGCTGTAGTAATTGACCGCCGCGATTGTCCCGGTTGCCAGAACAGCGAAAATCGCCGCAACAAAGGTCCACATTTTTAACGTGTTGCGCCGTCTGGTGAACGGGGCACTGTAACCAAAATGTGAATCGCCATCTGCAAATTCGTCATCTGCAAACGGCGGATCAGCATCATGTTCGGCAAAGTGATCGCGTTCGGGCGGGGCGGCGGGCGGATCGGTGTGTGGGATTACCGGGCTTTCATCGCCTTCCACAACGTTCTGGCTGAGCCCGCGCCGCAACGCGCGCACCGCGATGGAGGATTCGTCATAATCGGTCGCCGCCGATGCGGGGGTGTTCGATGGGCGCCAATGATCGATCGAGGGGCCTTCGCCGGACGATACACCGGACGATACACCCGACGATACACCGGACGATACAGGCGCGGGCCGCGGCATCGCCGGCTCTGCGGCAGCGGCAGAGGGTGGCGGCGTCGGCACAGCATCAACCGGGATTTCCAGATCAAGCACCTGCGGATCCTGAAACCAGCTATGCTTGCACTTGGCGCAGCGCACAGTGCGGCCTTCGCTGCCGATGGCAGCATCGGGCACCGCATAGCGGGTGCCGCAGGCTGGGCAGGCAATGATCATCTCTTGAATTGCAATAGACTTCGTTCAACCGCGCACAAGGGCAACTGCCCCCCCGCAGGCGATTTCGGCCGGGTTTTCCACATTGCGGGCGATTTTCAGGCACTCTTTTTCACACACTTGCGATGTTCGACTTTCCCCGGCCTTGCCGCGCTGATAGGTGCGCGCGATGAATGATCGCCCTGCCGAGATCGTGAAGTTCGATAATGTCGGCCTGCGTTATGGCACCGATCCCGAAGTGCTGAGCAACTTGTCCTTCACACTTTATCCCGGCAGTTTCTATTTTCTGACCGGTGCGAGCGGGGCGGGAAAGACCAGCCTGCTCAAACTGCTGTACCTGGCGCAGCGCCCCTCGCGCGGGGCGGTCAGGATGTTCGGGCAGGATCTGATCACCATGCCGCGCGATCGCCTGCCCGATCTGCGGCGTCGGCTGGGGGTGGTGTTCCAGAATTTCAGGCTGGTGCCGCATCTCACCGCGTTCGACAATGTCGCGCTGCCGCTGCGTCTTGCGGGCGCGGATGAAAAGCGGGTGGTGAAAGCGGTTGCCGAAATGCTCGACTGGGTCGGCCTTACCCACCGCGCCCATGCGATCCCGGCAACGCTGTCTGGCGGGGAGCAGCAGCGCGTTGCCATTGCCCGCGCGGTGATTGCGCGCCCGCGGATGCTGATCGCGGACGAGCCGACGGGAAATGTCGATCCCGAAATGGCGCTGAAACTGCTGCGCCTGTTTGAAGCCTTGAACAACCGGGTGGGGACGACCGTGGTGGTGGCGACCCATGATGTCCACCTGCTCAAGAAAGTGCCCGATTCGCTGATCATGCGGCTCAACAAGGGGCAGTTGTCCGATCCGACCGGTGCGCTGCGTTATCCCCCGCGTCCTGCTGCCCCGGCGGAGGGCGGGGGATGAGCACGTTGCCGCCGCCTCTGTCGGATCCACCCGAAGCCGATCCCGCCGCCGATATGGCTGTTCCCGCGCGCAACCGGGCAGCTGCACGGCTGCTTCCCGCAACGCGCTTTGGCGGGCCGATCCCCTGGGTGATCGCTATCCTGATCGCGCTGGTGGTGATCGCGGCGGCGGGCGGATTGACGTTGAAGAACCTGGCGACCAGCGCCAGCGCCGATCTGTCGGCGGCGGTAACCGTGCAGGTGATCGAACCCAACCCCGATTTGCGCGCGGCGCGCGGGGCTGAGGCGGTGCGGGTGTTGATCGCAATGGACGATGTGCGCGCGGTGCGGCTGGTGCCTGAGGCGGAATTGGCCGCGCTGCTTGAACCGTGGCTGGGCGAAGGGGCGGCAAGCGGCGATGTGCCGATCCCGGCGCTGATCGATGTCGAAATGTCGCGCAGCGCCGGCCCCGATGATGTTGCCCGGATCGCGGCGGCGCTTGAAGAAACGGTTCCTGGCGCGCGGGTTGATGCACAATCGGACTGGCTGCGCCCGGTCTATCGCGCGCTGTCGGCGCTGCAATGGCTGGCGCTGGGCCTTATCGCGCTGGTGGCGCTGGCGACCGCAGCGGCAGTGTGGCTGGCAGCGCGCAACGCCTTTGCCGGGGCGCGCGACACGGTCGAAATCATTCACCTGCTCGGCGCCACTGATCGCCAGATTTCCGCTGTATTTCTGCGCACCGTGCTGAGTGAAGCCGCTTTTGGAGCGGTGGTGGGCGCAGGCCTGGGCGTGGCGGCGGTGTTGCTGCTGGGCCAGCAATTCGCCGCACTGGACAGCGGATTGACCAGCGGCGGCGGATTTGGCCTGTCTGATTGGCTGGTGATAGCCGCTGTTCCGCTTGGCGGAGTGCTGATCGCGTTGGTCACAGCGCGGATCACCATTGCGCTTGCCCTGAAGGACATGCTCTAGGGGCTGACATGATCCGGCGCGGTGTTTCTTTGGTGTTTCTGGCCTGGGTGATCGGCTTCCTGTGGTTCGTCGTGACGCTCCCCGGTGAGGCGGACGCGGTAACAACCGACGCGGTGATCGTGCCCACTGGCGGGGCCGGGCGCATTGCGCGCGGGCTGGAGGTGCTGGATCAGGGGCTGGCGGCCAGAATGCTGGTGAGCGGGGTCGATCCCGAAGTGCGCCCCGTCGAATTTGCTGCCGAGTTCGGGGTTGAGCCTGAACAGATGGAGTGCTGCGTCACGCTTGGCTTTGCTGCGGTCGACACCCGTTCCAATGCGGCAGAAACCGCCAAGTGGGTGGCGCAGAACGAAGTTACCTCGCTGCGGCTGGTGACGACCGATTGGCATATGCGCCGCGCCGCGGGTGAGGTTGAACGGACGCTGCCCGATCATGTCACGGTGGTTCGGGATGCGGTGCCTTCGCAGCCGGATTTCGGCACATTGTTTCTGGAATATCACAAATTGCTCGCCAGCCGGGCGGCGGGGCTGGCGGAGATATGAGCTTCCTCCTCGCCGCGTTGCGCAGCCTGGCGTTCTATGTGCTGTTTTACGGCGGCAGCGTGTTTCTGGTGAGTGCATCGGTAATTGCGATCATCGCGCGCAAGGCATGGCTGCGCCCGGCGGTGGCCAAATGGGGCGGCTGGCACTTGTGGTGTGTGGAGAACGTGCTCGGGATCGAAGTGGTGCTCGACGGCGAAATCCCCGACATGCCAGTGTTGATCGCGGTCAAGCATGAAAGCTTTTTCGAAGCGATCGATACCCCGCGGCTGTTTTCCCACCCGGCGGTGTTCGCCAAGCAGGAATTGTTCAGCATCCCCGGATGGGGCTATTCGGCGCTGACCTATGGCCTGATCCCGGTGGCGCGCGACAAGGGCGCAAAGACTTTGCGCGAAATGCTCGCCCTGGCAAAGGTGCGCGTGGCACAGGGGCGCCCGCTGGTGCTCTTTCCCGAAGGCACGCGCGTGGCGCAGGGCACGCGGCCGGGATTGCAGGCAGGCTTTGCCGGGCTTTACAAATTGTTGCGCCTGCCAGTGGTGCCGATTGCGGTGGATAGCGGGCGGCTTTATCACCATCTGGTAAAGCGCCCGGGACGGATTACCTACAAGGTGGGCGAGACGATCCCGGCGGGCCTGCCGCGCGACGAGGTCGAGGCGCGGGTGCACGCGGCGATCAATGCGCTGAACGGGTAGATCCTAACCCGCCATGTCCGGTTCCGGGCGATGATGGCCGCAGGGTTGATGACCGCTAACGGGTCCTGTCCCTAGCTGGGGAAGATCCCCGATCCGGCAACGCGATGAGTTCTTCGAGAAACAGCGCGATCAGCCCTGACTGGGATTCCACGCCAGCCTTCGCATAAACGCGGGTGAGCTGAGCGCGAACGGTGCCCGCAGCCGAACCGCGCAGACCGGCGATCTCGGTAATGTCGCATCCCTTGAGTGCGAAAAGCGCGACATCGGCCTCGGCAGCCGTGAGATGCCACTCCTCGAACCGCAGGTGGATCAGATCAGCCAGCGCGCCTTGAGCTGCGGCGACGGCAGCCTCGTCGCGGCGCGCGGCGGCGATCAGGCCGC